>JAJRUK010000251.1 GCA_024277835.1 Planctomycetota bacterium
GGATGTTTCTGGTGACGGGGCCGACAGGTTCGGGTAAGACGACGACACTCGCGACGATGCTCGACTATATCAATACGAACCTCGATCGCCACATCGTGACGATGGAAGACCCGATCGAGTATTATCACAACCACAAGAAGGCCGTGATCAATCAGCGCGAGATTGGCAACGACGTGCCGAGCTTTGCGGAGGCGCTTCGTCGTGTGTTGCGTCAAGATCCCGACGTGATTCTCGTTGGTGAGCTTCGAGACCTTGAAACGATTGGCGCTGCCATTGCCGCTGCCGAGACGGGTCACATGGTGTTCAGTACACTGCATACAACGGGTTGCCAGGGAACGATCAACCGTATTGTAGACGCTTTTCCGCATGAACAGCAAGAGCAAATTCGCGTGCAGATGTCGACGAACCTGATGGCCGTTCTGTCGCAGGCACTGATGCCGCGCCAGCCCAAGGGGATGGTGGCAGCCTACGAGTTCATGGTGATGACGCCGGCGATTTCTAACCTGATCCGTGAGAACAAGACGTATCGTATTGACTCTGCCATTCAGACGGGGAAGAAATTCGGAATGCAGCTTCTTGATGAGCACCTTTGGACGCTTTATTCCGGCGGGCAGATCAACGCTGAGGACGCTGTTGACCGGTCGCGTAACCCGGGGGCGCTGCAGGATAAGATCGATAAGCATCGCCGCGGGATGAACGCGGACGACGGCGATGATGATGAAAAAAGAGATGTTCTGAGGACTTCATGAGCGAAGGTGACCAGAAAAAAGAAGGACAGGCTGGCGGTGCTAAGCCGCGAAAGATGCCGCCGATCGAGCAGCTTCGCGGGCGTCAGCTGGGTCGTATTCTCATCAAGATGGGAAAGCTTCGTCGTGGACAGGTCGAGGAAGCGCTGGAGATCCAGAAGGAAAAGCGCGGCCCGATCGGGAAAATTCTGGTCGAGTTGGGGTATATCACCAGCGACGAGTTGAGTATTTCGTTGGCGGCGCAAAGCGGAATGAGTCCGGTTGCACTCGGGAAGATGGACATCCCCGCTGAGGTGATCGCGGTGATGACATCTCAGATGGCGTCGACGTATCGGGCGATTCCGTTCGAGTTGGATACAGCCTCGAACACACTTTCGCTTGCGCTGGATAATCCGGACAATTTCGTGGCGACGGACGATCTTCAGACGCTCCTTGGTTTTCGGATCAAGGCGTTCGTCACGACTCCCGGCGAGCTTCAAAACTCGATTGATCGTTACTATCCCGAAGGCGAGCAGGAGTCGATCTCGGGTTTGATCGACGAGCTTACCGATGATGATGATCTCGCGAAGTTCGACGGTCGCGGCGACAGCATTGACCTTGCCGAAATCAAAGAGATGGCCGAGTCAAACCCGGTCAAGAAGCTGCTCAATCTTGTGTTGATGCAGGCGATCAAGGACAAGGCGAGTGATATTCACTTTGAACCGTTTGAGGACGAGTTCAAGATGCGATATCGAATTGACGGCGTCTTGTACGAGATGGTCCCTCCGCCGCGCTACGTAGCCATGGCGATCTCTTCGCGAATCAAGGTCATGGCCAACCTGGATATTGCAGAGCGGCGGTTGCCGCAAGACGGTCGTATTGAGCTTCAGCTTCGCGGGCGTCCGATCGACTTGCGTGTAGCGGTATTGCCGACGATGTTCGGCGAGAGCGTTGTTCTTCGTGTCTTGGACCGTGCGAATGTTCAGTTGAACCTGGACAAGATCGGGATGCGCGACGACGACCTGAATACGTTCCGTCAGCTAATCCAAAAACCCAACGGGGTTGTGGTGAACACCGGGCCTACCGGGTCTGGTAAGACGACCACGCTTTACGCCGCGTTGCAAGAATTGAACTCGACTGAGACGAAAATTCTAACGGCTGAAGATCCTGTTGAGTATGACATTGACGGGATGGTCCAGACGCAGATTCGGGCGGACGTCGGTTTGACGTTTGGGGCTGCCCTTCGGTCTTTTCTGCGTCAGGATCCTGATATTATCCTTGTTGGTGAGGTGCGAGACCTTGAGACGGCTCGGATTTCGGTACAGGCGGCGTTGACGGGACACCTGGTTTTCACGACGCTTCATACGAACGACGCTCCGTCTTCGATTGCGCGCCTTCTGGACCTTGGGTTAGAGCCTTTTCTGATTACGGCAACGCTGGAGGCGGTTGTCGCGCAACGTCTTGTTCGGCGCATTTGTACGAACTGTAAGACAGAGTATCAACCGACCGACGAACAGCTGATGGAACTAGCGCTTCGTTTGGACGATGTGGGCGACCGAGTATTTTTCTATGGCAAGGGTTGCGACTACTGCAACAACACCGGGTATCGCGGTCGACTGGGCATCTACGAATTGATGGTGTTGGATGACGACATCCGTGAGTTGATTATGCGTCGTGCATCGACAGCAGTATTGCGGCAAGAGTCGGTCAAGCGTGGAATGCGGACGCTTCGCGAGTCTGGTTTGCTCGCGATATATGACGGCGTCACGACGTTGGACGAGGTGGTTCGCGAGACGATCGTTGACGACTAGAAACCGATGGTTTCCGGCCGCTTATTGACGGTCGCGATGACTGTGAGGACGTATCATGGCAAAGTTTGCATATGAGGCGATGAATCAGGCCGGGCAAGAGGTCAAGGACGAGATCGAAGCGTCTTCGAGCGAAGATGCGCTCGCAAAGATTCGCAACCTTGGATACTTCCCGACGCGGATCAAGGAAAAAGGCGGGTCCAAAGGGAAGGCGGCAGCGAGCGGGAAGAAGAAGGGGACTGGTTTTTCGTTTGGTCGTGTCCCGACCAAGCAGATTACGCAGATTACTCGCCAGTTATCCACGCTTCAGGATGCAGGTCTTCCGATTCTTCGCAGTCTACAGATCCTTGAGGAGCAGCAAAAACCAGGACTGCTACGCAACGTGATGCGCGCAGTTTCGGAAGATATTGAAGGTGGTTCGACGCTTTCGGAGGCCTGTGCGAAGCATCCCAAGGCGTTCGATCGTTTGTATTGCAAGATGGTCGGCGCTGGTGAAGCGGGCGGTGTGCTCGATGTGATCCTTCAGCGTCTTGCGGACTTTATGGAGAGTGCGGAAAAACTGAAGAAAAAGATCATCAGCGCGATGATCTATCCGGCGGTCGTGGTGACATTCGCTGGCGGTATCGTTGTTGGTATTATGATTGTGGTTATTCCGAAGTTCAAGGAAATTTTCCTTGACTTTGATGTCTCACTACCCCCGCCGACGATGCTCTTGCTGAACACATCGGACTGGTTGCTTCATGGGACTCCGCCGGGGCTTGCGATTATTCTTTTTGGTCCGTTTATCGCTATGGGGCTAATGAAGCTCATCCGCTCTTCGAAAACGGGAAGCTACATTTTCGATTTTACGATTATGAAGGTTCCCGTATTGGGGAGCCTCGTGCAAAAGAGCGCCGTTGCGCGCTTTACGCGGACGCTGGGGACGCTGATTAACGCGGGCGTTCCGATTCTTGAGGCGATTAACATTACGCGCGATACGTCGGGCAATGAGGTCTATGTGCGCGCGCTGACCAGTGTTCACGACTCGATCCGGGAGGGCGAGAGTTTTGCAGCGCCGCTTCGGTCTTCCAAGGTGGTCGATGGTCTTGTGGTGAACATGATCGACGTCGGCGAGGAAACGGGCGACCTGGACAAGATGCTCCTGAAGATCGCGGACAACTACGAAGAGGAAATGGACACCGCCGTTGAGAGCCTGGTGTCGCTGATCGAACCGATCATGGTTATCGTCCTGGGTAGCATCGTTGGTTTTATCGTGATCGCGCTGTTCATGCCACTTGTTTCGCTGATCTCAGCCGTGTCTGGATAGTCTTTCTTGTACGCGGCGATCTGTGTGGGGTCGTCGCCGGTCGAACAAATGGTCAATCCACGGAGGTTTTCTGTGATAATGCACACCATACCGACAAGACGTCGCCGACCGCTTCGCGGTGCTCGGGCGGGTTTTACGCTTGTTGAGCTTCTGACGGTGGTGTTCATCATCGGAGCGCTCATTGCGATTCTGGTTCCGTCGATCAGTTCGGCACGAAATCAGGCGAAGAAGGTCGCCACCTCGGCGGCGATCAGGGCGATCGAGGCCGGGTTGCAGTTGTTCAAGGCGGACAACGGGCGAGATTTTCCGCAGACCAACGGTTATCCGCCGTCGTTTGCCCATCCAGTGATCCGTTCGGGAACCACGCAGATTTTTTCACAGACCGAAGCCATCGCGGGGAAGTTTCCGTTTGTTGACGGGCGACCGACGGTGAGCGGTGCGCACTGGCTTCCGGCGATGTTGATGGGTGTGGATCAGCAGGGTTACATCTCTCGCAAGACGGTTCCGAAGGAGTTTCGAAACAAGGTAGAGACGTGGTATACGGCGGACGGTCCTGGTGACCAGACGGTCGTTCTCGAGCGAAGCAACATGTACGTCGATCCGGGCAACGTTCGCACAACAACCACGGAGAAGATTCGCGGGCGGGCGAACAGTGAGTTCTATCGAGGGGGCGAGGGCGACCCGCTCAACAAGCTGACGGTCATCCTCGATCTGTTCGATCAGCCAATTCTCTACTACGCGGCGAATACGCACGGGCGAGATACGAATATGGTCGAGGACGTGCGCGTTATCGACAACAAGTACACCGGCGGCCCGCAAGCGATAGGACCACCTTACTACTTCCACCAGGACAACGTGATGTTCACCGGCGACCTGAATTCTCCCGGGTGGAACTTCGGCGGAACGACCAAGCCTCATGCCATTGCAAGGGCTGGTGAGGATCTGACCGCACCAGAACTGACGAAAGCGGACGTCGACCCCGAGAAGAGCAACCTGAACACGTTCGCGCGTTATATTTGTGACCGGAAGCTACTGAAGACCTTTACATCGCAGACATCACAGCGGACGAAGCTTCGGCCTGTAAATCTGGATACGTACCTGTTAATCAGTGCGGGGGTTGATGGACTTTACGGGACAGTGGATGATCCGAAGAATTTTCCGAGCATCGAATAGTCGTGCGACCCGATGCCGATGGCGCGTGCGCAGAGCGAGCGATAAACAACAGCAGAGGATGCTAATAACCATGAATGCGGTTTTCCATTTACGACGACGCGCGGTGCGGGCGTTTACGCTTGTTGAGATGCTGGTGGTGATTGCGATTATCGCGATCCTGCTGGGGGCGCTGCTGCCGGCGCTTTCCGGTGCTCAGAACGCAGCCAAGAACGCGGCCGTCGTCGCTCAGTTGACGGCGCTGGATACGGGGCTAACCCTGTATCGATCGGAAAGCTCGCTTGGCGGTGGGTTTCCGCCGTCTTCGAGCGACCAGGGTCGCGCACGACAGCGCATCCAGATCGCCAACCCGCGGCAGGGTCCGGGGTACACCGACGGCGGCAACAATGGCGGTGGTGCAAGTGCGATCGACATTGCGGGGGCGCACCTGCTGGTCTACGCGATGATGGGTGTCGACGGTCTGGGGACCGCGGGGTTTCGCGATACGGACAAGGACGGCAAGTGGTTTAACGACCTGCATGACGGGACGGGGGGACTGTACGAAATCGACCAGACCACGGGGAAGGAAAAGTTCCCGCGTTATGGTGCGCCGGGGTATGTCGACGACAAAATGCGCGAGAAGACCGAGTCGATGACCCAGTTGATCGACGACGGTATCGTTGTCAACGAAAACTACGTCCAAGGCGGGAGTTTCGCCGTCGATGAGCTGATGTTCGTGGATGCGTGGGATCGCCCGATCCTTTATTACAAAGCGAACCCGTCCGCGCGGTACCTCGTCGGGGATACGACCAGACGCGGCGTCTACTGGCAGGAGGATAACGCCGTTATCACCGGCAGCGACGGAACTGCGGGGACATTCCAGGGATTGGACTTCGGCCAGGGGGCGCTCGAGGGTGAGACGAATGTCTATCACGAGATTGCGGTCGCTCCGACCGCGCCGGTTCCTACGCAGGTCGGGTTCAAAGAAGTGGGCACCAACTCCGATTACGAGAATAGCTTCGCGCGGTTCATACTTGATCCGCGAGTGAGCACGCGTCCGACGCCGGTTAAAAAGGATAGCTATCTCTTGATTAGCGCGGGTCTCGACGGCGTGTACGGTTCGGAAGACGACCTGACAAACTGGGCTCGCGGTGCCGCGGGGGGCAAGTAGCTGTCATGCTCGGTGATGAGAACCAGTCGCGATTCGGTGGGGCTTTGCGCGGGGCGCGTCGCGCCGTGACGATGTTGGAACTCCTCGTTGTGGTCGTGATCATGGCCATTCTACTGGGGGCTATTGTCACCGCCAGTAGCGTTCTTATTACGAGGGCCGAGACGAAAAACACCGAGGCGGTTTTGCAAGTGGTGGACCAGGCGTTGATCGCGTTCGAGCGCGAGCAGAAGGCCAGGCCAACGCTCGCCAAAAGCAGCCCGTACAAGAAGCGTTACGGACTTTTTCCCCCGGACGAATTTGAGGTCTTCACGCTTGACGGCGTTCCGGGCGGCAGGCCTGGCTCACGCGCGCCGGGTCGCGCGGTCTTGGTCCCCAGTGCTTCTCTTAAGTCGATGACGTTTTATTCCAACCCGGCTGATCCCGCTCACGATGCCGCGGAGCACCGCGAC
>JAJRUK010000252.1 GCA_024277835.1 Planctomycetota bacterium
ACTTTCACCCACCGAAATATCACGCGGGACATCCTGACCCGTCGTCACATACGAAAGGTCGGCCCCCGCCTTTTGCAACGACGAAAGAATCACGCCAAAACCAAGCGCTTCGTCGAGTTTCGTAAATATCACGCGGTCAAAACCGACGCGCGAAAACTGATCGATTGTTTCGTCAAGCACTTTCGTCCCGGCTGCGCCCGATAGAACGAGGTGAACTTCATCCGGAGTCGCAGCCGCGAAGAACGCACGAAGTTGTTCGAGTTTCCCCTGGTCGCGCTGACTTCGGCCGGCTGTATCAATCAGAATCACGTCTCTGTCCGACATGCGATCGACGGCTTCGGCGAGTTCTTCGGGCGTCGCGGCGACTTCGAGGGGCACGTGAATAATCTGCGCGTAGGTCTTCAGCTGTTCGATCGCGCCGATCCGGTACGTGTCAAGCGTAATCATTCCGACGCGGCGCTTTTCACGAAGACAGAAGTTGGCTGCGAGCTTGGCGAGGGTTGTCGTCTTTCCCACACCGGTGGGGCCAATGAGCGCGACAACGTAGGGACCAACCCGCTTTTCGATTCGAATGGGACCGGCGGTGGGGACCATTGGTGTGATCGCCTTCCGAAGCGCCGCCCGCACAGCCTTGGGGTCTAGTAACTGGTCGGCTGTGAGCGTTTCGCGCACGCGCTCGACAAGCTGCGTCGCGACTTCCTCCGCGACCGCACAACTGACGAGCTTTTTGTATGTTTCGTAAAGAGGCGCGGGCAGCGAACTGATCGCATCCGAACCGGTGGCAGCGTTTTGGCGAACGAGGTTGCCCACCATCTTTCGCAGCGACGCCATCTCGGTAAGAAGACGATCGCTATCGTTCGCGCGCGAAGAAGAGATCGGGGGCGATTGTTGTTTCACAGCAACGGCAGCTCCATCTGCGCGTAACTTCGCTCTGGGTTTGATCCGCATAGCGCCGCGCCGCATCGCGGGCGGTACGTCGTTCATATCACGGACGGCTGTGATTTCAACGTGGGGTTTACCCCCGACGCCAAGAATTCCGCCACGCGATTCAGTACGAGTGTTCAAGATGATCGCACCGGGGCCGAAGTGTCTTTTCACTTCGGTCAGCGCGTCTGCCATCGTCGCACCGTGAAACGTTTTAGCCTTCATCTGTTAATACCACCATTCCATGAGATTCGACCTCAACGCCGCGAACGACTTCGTTGTACGAGAGAACCGCAATCGCGGGCATGCGATTCTCGATGAGTTTTCTTACCCAAACCCTGATCTGTGGCGCAGTAAGTACGACGGGGGGCTTACCCTTCGCAGCCGTCGTCGCCTTGTCAATCTCGACCTGAATCGCCTCAACAATGCGCGTTTGCACCTGCGGCGGAAGGGTTAGCACTGCCCCATGATCCGTCCGATCAATCGACTTGGTGAGAAGCTGCTCCAGCGATGGATCGAGCGTGACGCAATGAACGGCACCGTCGTCACCGCGATAATTATGGCAAATCGTTCTGGCCAGCGCGTTCCGTGCATACTCGGCCAAGATTTCCGGGTCTTTCGTACGCGGAGCAACGTCAGCGACCGTCTCGATGATCGCTTCGAGATCACGAATTGGAACGCGCTCTCGAAGCAGCGCCTGGAGTACACGCTGCAACTCACCCGGCTTTAGAATTTCAGGTATGACTTCCTCGACAAGTTTCGCGGAGCGCTCCTTGAGATGGTCCAGCAGTCGCCCCACCGCCTGCCGCGTCAACAACTCGTCGGCATGACGCCGAACAAGTTCCGTCAGAAACGTACTAACGACGCTCGATGCTTCAACGACGGTATAATTGCGATGCTCCGCTTCATGTCGGCGACTTTCTTCGATCCAGAGCGCCGACAAACCAAATGCGGGGTCTTTCGTCTCGGTTCCGGTGATCGTCTCCGACACCGCCCCCGAGTCGATCGCCAAAACATGACCGGGCATGATGTCCGCCCGCCCGATTTCCATCCCACGCAGGCAGACCTGAGCTTCGTTTGATTGAAGCTGGATGTCGTCGCGAATGCGAATGGGCGGAACGATAATCCCAAGCTCCTGCGCGACCTGCTTTCGCAGATTGGTAATCCGATCGAGCAAGTCCCCGCCCTGCTTGCGATCAACGAGACTGATCAAACCAAATCCAACGTTCAACTCCATCGGGTCGGGTGATAGATGTTTCTCAACGCGCTCGGGTGCGACCGCTTTGGACTTCGCTGTCGCTGCCTGCGCGACGGCCATCTTTCCCTGTTTATTCAGTAAGAATGCGATCCCGACACTTGACGCTGCCAGCATCGCAAGCGGCGGTTTGGGAAGGGGCGTCACCGCGAGCACCAGCAAGAACGCGGCCGTCATCGCGAGCGCGATGGGCTGACTCGTAAGCTGCCCGATCATCTCCTCGCCGAGGTTGCTCTTGGATGCGGAGCGTGTCACGATCATGGCGGCTGCGATGGAAACGATGAAGGCCGGTATCTGCGAAACCAACCCGTCACCGATCGTCAAGAGCGTAAAGGTATGTATCGTCTCGGAAAAGGACATATCGAGTTGAAGCATCCCAACAACAACGCCACCGAGGATATTGATGACGGTAATGATAATCCCCGCGATCGCGTCGCCGCGAACAAACTTACTCGCACCGTCCATCGCCCCGTAGAAATCCGCCTCGCGCGTGATTTCGGAACGTCGCGTCTTCGCTTCTTCATCAGTAATGACGCCCGCATTCAGGTCCGCATCGACGGCCATCTGTTTACCGGGCATCCCGTCCAACGTAAAACGCGCTGCCACTTCCGCGATGCGCGTCGCACCTTTGGTAATGACAACGAACTGGATGATGACGATGATCGCGAAAATAACGATTGCAACCGCAAGCGAACCCTGCGCTACAAATCCGCCGAACGTCGCCACAACCGTCCCCGCATCCGCATCAGTTAGAATCAGTCGCGTTGTCGCGACGTTGAGCACCAGTCGAAAGAGCGTCAACCCAAGAAGCAACGACGGAAACGACGAGAACTGAAGCGGCCCTTCGATGTACATGACGGTGAGCAACACGACCCCGGCGAGCGTCACATTCGTCAGCAAAAGGAAGTCCATGATCTGCGTCGGAAGCGGAATCAGAATTACAACTATAAGGCACAGCGCAGCCGCGGGCAGCAACATGCTGCGATACCTTGAGATCGCCGCCGCTCCGTCCCAAAACTGTTGTACCCGGTCCTTGGCCATCGAGAGTTACGCCCCCACCAGTTCTGGCCGCGATCGGTCCGGTCCGCTTCCGGTTAGCTCGTAGATATACGCAAGGATTTCCGCAATCGCGCGATAAAACCGTTCAGGAATAAAGTCGCCGACGTCGACCGCCTCAAACAGAGCGCGGGCTAACGGTTTTTTCTCGACAATTGGAATCCCGTGTTGCTGAGCAATTTGTCTAATCCGCAGAGCGATTTCGTCCGCCCCTTTGGCGACGACCTTCGGTGCGACCATTTTTTTGGCGTCGTAGGCGATCGCGATGGAAATGTGCGTGGGGTTGGTAACGATCACGTCCGCCTGCGGCACGTCCTTTTGCAAACGCTGCATCGCTAGCGGCATCTGCACCTGGCGGCGACGCTGTTTCATTTTCGGATCGCCTGCCATGCTGCGC
>JAJRUK010000014.1 GCA_024277835.1 Planctomycetota bacterium
CGGTTCGTAGCCCGCTTCGACGAGTGTTTCGAAGGCTGCTTTGGTGAGGGCGGTGAGGCCGCCGCATAGCGAGACCTGTTCGCCGAATAGGTCCGTTTCGGTTTCTGTCGCGAAAGTGGTTTCGACGATGGCTGCCCGGGCGGAGCCGATTGCTTTCGCCCATGCGAGTGCCAGTTGCTTTGCACTTCCCGATGCGTCTTGATAAACGGCGAGCAGCGCGGGTAATCCTTTGCCTTCTTCGTAGAGCGATCGCACGAGCGTGCCCGGGCCTTTTGGGGCGATCATGATGACGTCAATGTCTTTGGGGGGCGTGATGAATTCGTATCGGATGTTGAACCCGTGTACGAAACCGAGTGTTTTGCCTTCGGTCATCGAATGTGCGATGTGCTCATCGTAGATGTCGGCGGCGAGTTCGTCGGGGAGTGTTAAGACGATCAGGTCGGCGCTTGCTGCGGCGTCTTTGATGGCGATCGGGTCGAAGTCGTCTTGTTTGGCGCGGTCGAACCCTTGTCCGGGGCGTTGTCCGATGAGAACACTCACGCCCGAGTCGTACATGTTCAGCGCATGCGCCCTACCCTGATTGCCGTATCCGATGATGGCGACGCGTTTGCTCGTGATGTGAGATAGATCGGCGTCGTCTTCGCGGTAGATCGTGATAGCCATTTGCAATTCACTCCGGGTTGCCTGCCTTGTTGGGCCTGCGTCGGTGGCGGTCGGGATTGCCATTTGCCGGGTTGTGATGATAATACCGCCTCTTCGTTGTTGCCAGCGTATTCACGGCGAACAGGCCATTTTCACGAGTGGATGAGTTTGATGTCGGACGAGCACAGCTTCCACGATCAACTTGTCGCTGCCCTCAAGGGCGAGAATGAGGCGACCCTCGCGGAGGTGCTTGCTGGTGCGCGGGCGGGGGACCTTGCTGAGTCGTTCGAGGTGCTGGACGACGAGGAACGCTCGCAGATTCTTTTCAATCTACCCCCTCAGACGGCTGCCGAAGTTGTTGTGATGTTGGATGAGGCGGTCCGCGGTGACGTCGTGGACGACCTCGACACGGAGTCTCTTTCCGAGCTTGTGTCTGAGATGCCGCCGGACGATGCGGCTGACGTTCTGGCTGAGCTATCCGACAACGAGGCTGGAGAAATTCTCGACCAGATGGTCGACGAGCAGTCGGAGAAGATCGAGGAACTTCTCCATTACGACGAGGAAACCGCCGGCGGAATTATGACGCCGGATGTTGTGGCCGTGGCTGCGGGGGCGACTGTTGCGGATGCGGTGGAGTCGGTGCGTAAGGCGACTCCCGATGAGGAGTTGCACGAGGTCTACATCGTCGATGATGAGCGGAAGGTCGTAGGGATTGTCCCGCTTCGTCGTTTGGTAACGAGTCCGCAGGAGACGCTTCTTGCTGACATTTGCGACAGCGACCCGGTTGTTGTTTCGGTGGATGACGATCAGGAAACCGTTGTTCAGATTATTCGCAAGTATGACGTGTCGGAAGCGGCGGTTGTTGATAAGGATGAAAAACTTGTCGGTCGCATTACGCACGACGATTTGTTGGACGTTGCCGAGGAAGAGGCGGAAGAGGATTTGCTTCGCATGGCGGGTACGGACGCGGCGGAGCTTGAGACGAGTTCTGTATTTCGTGCAGCCTGGGTTCGGGGGACGTGGTTGATTCCGTGTATGTTCGGGATGCTGGGGTCGGCGGTTGTGCTGAAGACGGCGGAGTCGAATTTTAGTGTGGCGCTTTTTGCTGCACTGATTCTCTTTGTGCCAATGATCGGCGCGACGGGGGGCAATAGCGGGATTCAGATCACGACGGTGATCGTTCGCGGGTTTGCCACGGGCGATCTTGGGTCTTCGAAGTTTCTGCGGGCGTTGATGCGCGAGGGGCGGATTGCGCTTGCGCTTGCGCCTTGCTGCGGTCTGTTGGCGTGGTTGAGCGTCTCGCTGTTTTTTCCGTTTTTTCAGGGCGGTGGCGAGATATCGCAAGTGTTGGTGGATACGTCGCGCGTTGCACTGGCGGTTGGGTGTGGGATGACGGCTGCGATCTTGGTTGCGGGTGCGCTCGGGATTTTGCTTCCGTTTACGTTTCGGCATTTTGGCGTTGATCCGGCGATTGCGTCGGGGCCACTTGTGACGACGTTGAATGATGTGATCTCTGTGTCGATTTATATGCTCCTCGCCCTCGCGATTGCGACGTAGGGTCACTTCTTTGTCAACGAACGATCCAACGATGCCCGCTGATGATGCGAAGTTTATGCGCATGGCGCTTTCGGAGGCGTATGCTGCGCGCGAGCAGGATGAAGTGCCGGTGGGGGCGGTTGTTGTTCATGGGGGTCGCGTGATTGGGCGGGGCTACAACCAGCGCGAGACACTGCAAGACCCGACGGCGCACGCGGAGATGATCGCGCTGACGGCGGCGGCCGCGCATTGTCGAAGCTGGCGACTGGAGGACTGTACGCTCTATGTGACGCTTGAACCTTGCACGATGTGTGCGGGGGCGATTGTGCTGTCTCGACTATCGCGACTTGTTTATGGTGCGACGGACTCGAAGGCGGGGGCGGTGGAGACGCTTTATAACATTTGCACGGATTCGCGATTGAATCATCGGGTTGAGATTGGCGAGCGGGTGCTGGCGGATGAGTGCCGGATGATCTTGCAGGAGTTTTTCGCGGCGCAGCGGGCGAAGGGGAAGAAATAGGATTGAACCACAGAGAAACGGAGACACAGAGAAGAAGGGGATGGTTAGGTTGGCTGATGTTGCGATGAGTGTTCGTGTGAATGGCGATTGGATACAGATCGGGTGACCCCCATGAATCCCCCCTGAGTGCTGGGGGACGGAAGAAATGGCGAGCCAATACTCCGACACACGTGAATTGATGGGCGGCTTGGCCAAGCGCAGCGTCGCCATGTCTGGCCGTCGTAGCGAAAACATGCCGGCGCTCGACTTCGTCGGGCTTGGGCATGGCACCCTCAATCAGACGGCACTCATCATATGAGGTCTGGCAGCACTAGACTGAAGGCGCTCTGCCGGTACTTAATGGTTTTCTCTGTGCCTCCGTGTCTCTGTGTTTATTCTTGGAGCGGAATGCGTTCTGCCGCGACGAGGTCTTCGTAGGTTTCTCGGCGGCGGATGAGGGTTGGGGTGGCGCCGTCGATGAGCACTTCTGCGGGTTTGCATCGGGAGTTGTAGTGGCTGCTCATGGACATTCCGTAGGCACCGGCGGAGAAGATGGCGATCAAATCTCCGCGCGTGACGGGGGGAAGCCATCGGTCTTTGGCGAGGAAGTCTCCGCTTTCGCAGACCGGGCCAACGATATCGACGAGGGTTGTTCCGCTTAGCTTGAGGTCTTTGCGTCTGTCGGGCGGGATGAGTCCGCTTGTCGGAGCGATGGGCCAGGCGAAGTGGAACGCGCCGTAGAGCGCGGGTCGGAGGAGTTCTGTGATGGCGGCATCGGCGATGATGTAGTTTTTTTGGCCGGAGCTTTTGGTGTAGAGCGCTTTGGTGAGCAGGATGCCGGCGTTGGCGGCGATGGATCTGCCAGGTTCGAGGTGGACCTGCAGGTTTTTACCGGTCAATAGCGGGGCAAGTTGCTGGGCGTAGGCGGATGCGGGCGGTGCTTCGCCGCCGTCGTAGTGTGCGCCGAATCCGCCGCCGATGTTGATCGCGCGGATGGCGTGCCCGCTTGCGCGAAGCGTGTCGATCAGTTTCAGTGCTCGCGAGACGGATTGGACATAGGGTTCGATCGTGTTGACGGGCGATCCGATATGCAGGTGGATCCCGGCGAGGTCGAGCGATTTTCTTTTCGAGAATTCGCTGAAGATGCGAGGTGCTCGCTCGATATCGATTCCGAATTTCGTTTCGCGTTTGCCGGTCGTCGTGTATTCGTGCGTTTTCGGATCGACGTCGGGGTTGATGCGGAGGGCGATGGTTGCTCGTTTTCCTTTTTGCTCGGCGATGGTCGCGATGTTATCAAGTTCCGCCTCTGATTCGACGTTGAACCAACCTACGCTTGCGGCATTGTTGGCTGTTCTGGGGATATTGAGTGCGTGCGCGATCTCGGCGTCGGTTTTTCCAACTCCAGCGAATGCGATCGAAGCCGGGTCCGCGCCGATTTCCAATGCTCTTTGAAGTTCTCCGCCGCTGACGACGTCGAAGGATGATCCCGCATCGCGGAGGAGTTTCAAGATCGCGAGGTTGGAGCAACTCTTGATCGAAAAGCAGACGGTGGGGTTGAGTTTCGAGAAAGCGTCGCGGAAGCGATTGAAATGATCGAGCAACGTTCGCCTGGAATAAACGTAGAGCGGTGTGCCAAACTTTTCCGCGATTTCTCGCAGGTCGGTTTCTTCACAGCGCAGTACGCCGTCTTGATACTGAAAGTAGTCCACGTTGCGCGTCTCCAAATGCGCTGGCTCGCCCTTGCCGCTTCGGTATACTAACCGACGTTGTATTGTGTGCCCATTTTCGACCCCCAGCAAGGAGCTACGAGCTTGTCAGATCAACCCGACGTGATTGTTTATACCGACGGTGCGTGCAGCGGAAACCCCGGACCGGGGGGGTGGGCTGCGATTTTGAAGCACCCAGCCAGCAACGGTGTGAGAAAGCTTTCGGGCGGTGAGTCGGGGACGACGAATAACCGAATGGAGCTGATGGCCGCGATTGAGGGGCTTCGTGCAATTGATGATAGCGAGCGGCGGCGCGTGCGATTGGTGAGCGATAGCGAATACGTGCTCAAGGGTTTGACCGAGTGGATCAAAGGATGGATCAAGAATAACTGGCGACGGGGGAGCAAAGCTGGCGCTCCGCCGGTGAAGAATGCTGATCTCTGGAAGACGCTTTATGAGCTGTAGCAGAAGCATGACATGAGTTACGAGCATGTTCGCGGGCACACGGGTCATCCGGAGAACGAAGAGTGCGACGAGCTTGCGGTGGCAGCGATTGAGAAATATCGATAGCAGGCTGTTGAAAAAGTGTGGCACCGGTTACAAACCGGTGCCACATGGAAAAACTTCGTTTTTCAACAGTCTGGTAGGGGCGAGACTCTAACATGGTGGGAGCGTCGTAAATGCGTGTTTGTTCAAGTTTGATGGTCGCTCTGTTATTGGTGACGGGGGTCTCTGCTCAAGAATCTGCGAAGGACTGGTACGCTGCGGGTCAAAAAGCGGTCGCTGATGCGAAGCGCGTGCAGCCAGTCGGCGATCGCGCGAAGAACGTTATCTTGTTTGTCGGTGACGGGATGGGGGTTACGACGGTGACGGCTGCCCGTATTTTTGAGGGGCAGCGTCGGGGCGAGTCGGGGGAAGAGAATCTGCTTTCGTTCGAGAAGTTTCCGTATAGCGCGCTTGTTAAGACATACACCGTCGATATGCAAACGCCGGATTCCGCCGGGACGATGACAGCCATGGCGACGGGAGTGAAATCGCGCGGGTGGATGCTTTCGCTTGATCCGAAGGTGTCGTTCGGGGATGTTCGCGCGGCCCGCGGCGGCGAATTGACGACGATTCTTGATCTTTGCGAACGGGCAGGGCTTGCGACGGGGATTGTGACGACGACTCGCGTGACCCATGCGACACCGGCTGCGCTTTATGCGCATTCACCGGATCGTACGTGGGAGAGTGATGCCTGGTTATCTGAAGGCGCGAAGGCGGCGGGGTTCCCGGATATTGCTCGACAGTTGATCGATTACGCGGAGGGCGATGGGATCGACGTTGTATTCGGCGGGGGGCGCGTAGCCTTTCTTCCTGAAACGATCGTGGACGTTGAGTATCCGGGTTTTCGTGGATCGCGGAAGGATGGTCGGAACCTCATCGAGACGTGGATGAAGAAGGCCGGGACGACGTACGTTACGGATCGCAAGGGGTTGTTGGCGATCGATGCCTCAAAGGCAGGGCGCGTGCTGGGTTTGTTTGAGCCTTCGCACATGCAGTTTGATTTCGATCGGCGCGCGGGGGGCGAAGGCGAGCCATCGTTGGCGGAGATGACGGGTAAGGCGATCGATCTGTTGTCGCGCGATCGAGGGAGCGGGAGTGTGGGCGGCGGTGGCGGTTGGGGTAATGGTCACGGTCGGGGTCGGGGTTTTTTTCTGATGGTGGAAGCGGGGCGGATCGATCACGCTCATCACATCAACAACGCGTTTCGCGCGCTGGATGATACGGTTGCGCTATCGGATGCGGTGAAAGTTGCGGTGGCGAAGACGAATCGTCGCGAGACGCTCATTTTGGTCACCGCGGATCACGGGCATGTGTTTACGATGGCAGGGTACCCGGGGCGGGGGAATGATATCACGGGGATTGTGAAAGCGGAGGGCGAAAAGGGGAGTCCGTACTGGGCGATGATGAATCAGGATCGCAAGGGTCTTCGATATACGACACTCGGTTATATGAACGGCCCGGGTGCTCGTGGGAAGTTGCCGCGAGATGTGCTGGACCATGAAGCGACGTGCGGGCCGGACTATCGTCAGGAATCTTTGGTCGGAATGATCAGCGAAACGCACGGCGGGCAGGACGTGGCGATTTATGCGGATGGTCCGGGTGCGCATCTGTTTCGCGGCGTGATCGAACAGAACGTCATTTTTCATGTGATGGTGGATGCGCTGGGTCTTGCCGATCGGGCGCGCGGGCC
>JAJRUK010000253.1 GCA_024277835.1 Planctomycetota bacterium
CGCGCCGCAAAATTCATCGCCAGACACCAACTCGCCGCTGTCGGCATGATCGCTCTTCTGGTTGCGGGCACGCTGTTTGTCACGCTTCGGCAAACCCAAAAACGCGAGGCGAAGCAGCGCGCCGCCGCCGTGCAGGCACGCGCCGACGCGGCTGTCGTACAACAAGACAACGAACAACTTCTCTACGCGATCAGCCTGTTTCAGGGCGGACCCACAACGCTCGCGGAGGCGGCATTCAGCGGCGTTCAAGGGATCGTTGGCGAAAGCGCGAAAGGCGATTCAAACGACGAGGACGGAGAAGAATCGATCGCGCTTCCTGAAATCGGAACACCCACAGGCATCGGACTCACCGTTGTGGAAGACTACTACCTCTCGGTCGCGCCCAACGATTGGCCGCCCGAACCAGCTTCCGGCGACGACGCGGGACGCCACCTGTACGCAGCGGTTCTCCACTGGCTTGACGACGAAGTCGTGGAAGCGAGACGACTCCTCGCCTCGTACATTGACCTCGAACCAAACGACTTCGACGCCCTGCAACTCTATGCAATCCTCGCGTGCCTCTCCGGACACTTCGACGAAGTATCGACGGCCGGGAATCGGATGGCCATGTTCCCGGGTCACACCGTCGATGGCGCCATCTGGGTTGGAATCTCCGACTTCCTTTTGAATCGCCCGAAACAAGCCCTCGCATCGCTGGAGCGCGCACTCGAAATCGACGACACGCGCGACCTCGTCCGCGTCCTTCACGGGTTGAGTGCAATCCCAATCGGAAAAACGGAAGTCGCGATGCAGGACTTCGACGCCGTATCAACGCGCGACCCTGAATCGGTCCCGGCCATGCTCGGTCGCACGAGCGCGCTGTTCGCGTCCGGTCGATACGACGAAGCGATCCCCGTGGCAACACGAGTGCTCGACTTGAGCAGCGCAGGCCACTCGCGCGCTCATGCGCTCGCGCTTCGCGGTGACTGCCGCTCAACGCTGGGCGACCACGAAGCGGCGGCGAACGACTATCAGGAAGCGATTGACATTGAAGGCCAAACCCTGACACTCATGGTCAAGAAAGCGACCGCGCAGTACCAACTGATCAACCGAAAGCGGATCGCCAGACAACAAACCGAACCACAGGCGACCGGGGACGCGCCGGCAGGATCGCCTCAAGCGCAAAAAGAAAACCAGCAACCGGTAGGACCGCTTTTCGACTTCCTCAATCGACGACCTAAGCAGGGCAAGTCTCCCCAGGGCGATCTGGAATTCCCCTTCCGAAAAATCATCCCAACCCGCGACGGGCGATAAGGCGGTCTTCGCGCGATGGCCAAACAAACTGTCGATCCGCGCCGGATGGAGGCCCTCAAAAATCGCATCGACGTCTCTTTCCTCACGTTTGAATTCGCACGATCCTCCGGACCCGGCGGGCAGAACGTCAACAAGGTCAACTCGCAAGTCGCGCTCTGGTTCGATGTCGCGGGCTGTCCCGCGCTAAGACCCATCGAAAAGAGCACACTTCGGCGAGAACTGGCTGGGCGCATCACAAACGAGGGCTGGCTTCGCATCGTATCCCGCAAGCACCGGACGCAGCTCGCCAACAGGCGCGCTGCCACCGAGCGATTCTACGAACTGCTGACAAGCGCACTCACACCCCAAAAGAAACGCGTCCCCACGCGCGTATCCGCAGGCCAAAAACGCCGCCGCCGCGAAGACAAGCAGCGACTCTCTGAAAAGAAGCAAGGACGACGATCGAGGAGTGTCGGGCACGACGAATAGCTCAGAATTCTGCGAGCCTACGCACCTGTGAATACTTCGCGATCGACCCATCAAGAGGCAACACAAACTACGCAAAAAAATAAGGTTACACGCATCGAACATGAGCAAGACTAGCCCACCGAACACGATGTACCCGGAGCGGCCCTCAAATCTTCCTTGCGTGTGTTGCGCCGACGCCTAGAATCGACCTGCCGGTTCAAGGCCTGTGCTTTGCTGCAGAACCGGAGACAATTTAACAGGAACTCGACCCTTCCTTTGCAGGTATCAAAAGAGGCCCACCGTGGCGTGTGGAAGGATTGCACCTCTTTCGGGGTCGAGTGACGTCAATGACCGACGCCGCAGGGACGTTTCGTCGGTGTGGGATCTTCGCGGACCTCCGCGACGTGTCACCTTGTGGCAACAGGAGAAGAGACCATGCTGCTCTGGGAAGCTCTAACGACCAACGGAACCACGGCCGGGAAAAAAACCGATCTCGTCTGTAAGACTCGGATCGTCGCCAAGCGGCTTCCTTTCGACACGCGCTGTTCGATAATCACTAAGAGCGGCAAACGCTGTCGGGGCAAAATTCACGGCGATGGCAACCATTGCCCCTTGCACGACCCGCAAATCGCCGCCAAACGCCGCGAGGCTGCGAACAAACCGCGAAAGCCGAAGAACCCGTTGTCTCGCCTTCCCGATGGCTACCTCCGCAAGCTCAGTAACTACGCAGCCGCCGGAAACGCGATGGACCGTCTGTATCGAGAGGTTCGCCTCGGTCTGATCACGCCGGAAATGGGTCGTATTCTGTTTGGAATCTTGACGCGACTGATGGACACCGGTCTGCTCGAAAACACCAAGAACATTCCCCGCCGGATCGACCGAACCAAGGCAGCTCGGCTACGTCCGAAAATGGACGACCTGTTGACCCGTGCGGAGAAGCTCGCATGGCGAAAGGCGGTCGCAGACGCACCGCCAAAAATTCTCAAACGTCGCGCGGAGTTGCGAAAAGCGGCAGCATTTTCCGATGCGCCCCGCGAAAAGAAGGGTTTACCCGCCCCGAGTCAGGCTCATCCGAACGAACAACCACTGGAGTTTCCGCTCCAGGTGGCATCGTAGTTTAGCGCCTTGTGCGCTGAATGTCTGGAAGCCCACGGGAAGGAACCCGTGGGCTTTCGACTTTCGCCGCGTCATTCCACTTCTATCAAGACTCACTTGCAAGACTCACTTGCAAGACTCACTTGAGCAAAACGACGATGCTTGCTTGGCACGGGAATTGCCGATACGCTCCATGGACCAACTAACGGCCTTGGAAATCCCATAATTGGGGATCAGCAACCGTGTTCATTTGTCACCAATCAACGTCCATCGCACCCGGATTCACCGGGCTTTATCGCTCTCTGGTGCGAGCCACTCGCGAGCATGGTGCGAAGGCGTTCTGGGGATTGATGGCTGCCGCGCACATGCCGGCGATGGTGAGTTGCTGGGGCAAAGTTGCAGCGACCGGTATCACTTGGCCTAACGTCGGTAGTTGCTTGCTTCTCGCTGCCTCGATCGCGTTCTTTCTGCTGAAAGTCGCGGACGTGAGCTTCCTCCGATTTAAGGTAACGAGGCAGTCGGGGATCGCGCTTTGCGTCGTCGTGGCGTTCCTGCACTTTGACGCCATTCGCTCCGGCGATGATCCGACGCTCGTCCCGGAATTCACGGCGCTGATCGTTGCGACGACGATCGTCGGCCGATCGCTTGTACCAAGGCGCGATCTGTTCGTCTCTGGATCGCACGAGCACCACACCAACACGCTTCTGTCGCACGAGCTTCGACCCACCGAAACGGTCTGGACAGACCTCATTCATCCGCATTGCTGGACGCGATCGATGCGCATCTTCGCGCTGCGCGCGCCACCTGTCTGACGATCGCCGTAGCTATCGGCGTCAACTTTCTTGTTTTTTCGATTATGATAGGCGCGTCGTGTGCGCAGCGCGAGGAGAACCGCGCAGCCACCGAATGATGCAACCACACGCATCGGAGTCGATGAATGGACTTTTCTGAATTACAACTCACCGCGAGTCGCAACGGGCGATCTCGCAGCACGACAAACGGGAGACCCCGGCGAGGCGTCCTGCTGATGAACCTGGGGACGCCCGATGAGCCGACACCCGCATCGGTGCGAAATTACCTGCGCGAGTTTCTCGTCGATCCAGCCGTCATTCAGCTTCCCAAAGGTTTGGGATTCTTGAACGGACCGCTGGGGAAAACGATCGCCATGTTTCGCGCTAAGCACAGCGCTGGGCTGTATCGCTCGATCTGGACGGACGAAGGTTCCCCGCTTCTGACGATCACTCAGGAGCAAGTCAAAGCGTTACAAGGCATCATGCCCAGCGGTTGGCGCGTCTACAGCGCGATGCGATATGGAAACCCGTCGATCCCGTCGGTGCTTCAACAGATCGAACGCGACGGACTTGATGAACTTGTTATCGTTCCGATGTACCCGCAGTACAGTGGCCCAACGACCGGAACGGCGATGCGCGTCGTGTACGACTACCTCGGCGGCGATGACCATCCGCTTCAACTGACGACCCGACTGAGTTGGTACAACGACCACGGTTACATCGCGGCGCAAACCGAACTGCTTCGTCAATACGCCAGCGAGCACGACCTGACCCCGGACAACTGCTTCCTGCTGTTTTCCACGCACGGGCTACCCGTCTCGTACGTTGAGAAAGGCGACCCGTACCCATCGCATGTCGCGGAGACGGTCGCACTTGTGTCGAAGCGGCTGGGGTGGGCGAAGAGTCGATGGTCGCTTGCATTCCAAAGTCGTTTTGGCCCGGCGAAGTGGCTTCAACCTTATACGGATGAGTCGTTGGAGAGCTTGTCGCAGACGGGCGAGAAGAAGGTGCTGGTTTGCCCGATCAGCTTCGTCACCGACTGCCTTGAAACGCTTGAAGAAATCGAAAAACGATACCGCAAGCTCGTCGAACCCAGCGGGACAGAGATGCACGTGTGCCCCGCGCTCAACACGTTCGCGCCGTTTATCGGCGCGCTCAAGCACCTGGTGCTTCAGGGTTGCAGCGCCATGAGCAGCGAATGCCATCGCCTCGGCGACGTCGCACACGCAACAACAACGAATAAAGAAGCACCAGGCAAGACCGACTCACTGATCGTCGTGGGTGCATCCGTCGCAGGAAAGGTCGGATCAGGAACAGGCCCGGCGCTCAAGCACGTCGATGCGAAGACCCTTCGACAGTTGAAGCGCCCGGCGTACGAAATTCCGGCGTTTCTCAGAGAGGTTCGCGACGCATGCGGCCTACAGGAAGCCTTCATCTGGAACACGTGCCACCGCTTCGAAGTGTACGGTTTCCCCAAGGATGACGGCCGAAACCCGCAGGAAGTCGCCGATGCGATCGCCAGCAAAATCATTGAGGGTACAGCGTGTGAAGGTCCAGTGCTCAATAAGCTCTTCGGCGCAGACGCCATGCATCACATGCTCAGAACCGCAAACGGCCTCAACAGCGGCCTACCCGGCGAACGCGACATTCTCGATCAGCTCTGCGCAGCCCAGCGCCTCGCCGAGCGATCCGAGACCGGCGGACCGCTCGTTCGGAGCTTGATCAACAGTGCCATCAACTTCGAGAAAACGCTTCGATCCGATTCCACGTGGGGCGACTTCGCTCCCGACTACGCCCAGATCGCGCTGCAATTTGTAGCCGATAAGGCGAAAGTCGACTTCGGTCGATCGCGCATCCTCGTGATTGGCGGATCAACAACCTCCGCCGCGGTGCTTCGTACGCTCAGCGGACACCTTGGCGTATCCAGCAAACAGCTAACGCTCATCTATCGAGGCCACAAACATGGCGGACACCTCAAACTACTGCGAAAAGCAATAGGCCAGGGCGAGCGCATCCGTGTACAAAACTATGAAGAAAAAATCGTCGATCGCGCCTTGGCAGAGGCTGACGTCGTGATCTTCGGCGTCGATGGCGACACACCGCTTCTTGATGCTGAGCGAGTCCAGCGCTGCCGAGAAGCAATCGCCAACCCTCTGATCGTGATCGACTTTAACATGTACGGGTCCACACGAGACCTCAGCACCCAAGACGCCGTCAAGGTCTTCGCGTTGAGTGACATCGACCGAGCCGTCAACGCGAGCGCCGGTGACATCTGTGCCGACAACGAATTCCAGCAAGCGCTCGCCGGTGTCGAAGCAAGAATCGCGTCCACCGTCCGCGAAGCAACAACAACATCAAAGCACAAAGAAGCCGTCGTCCCTTTTGAAACGATCCCCGCCACCGCTCTCGCTGGCTCAACAGAAAGGAGCGTCCAATGATCGCGCGACGTGACGCATCGAACCGATACGAAGTCGATCGAGACGTTTTCAACCGTTATGCAGGCCTCTCGCTTCCGCGCCACGTTTCTTATCCCATGCCGACGTGGTGGGAAGACATGAGCAGCGACGACGCCACGAAAATGCGAGCAGCCAGCGATGCGCACGAAACCGAATGCGATCTTTCGCTCTATCTCCACATCCCGTTTTGCGAAAAGCTTTGCAAATTCTGCGCGTGCAACAAAATCATCATGGGAACCGACCGCACGTCGGTTCGCGAGCAGATTGAGCGATACCTTGCGGCGATTGAGAAAGAAATCCGACAACTGGCAGCATCCATTGACACGACCCGCCCGTTGCGACAGATTCACTGGGGCGGGGGAAGCCCAACGTACCTGCTCCCGCACGAGATGGAGCGTATTCAATCGACGATCGAAGACGTGTTCGACATCGCCGACGAGGCCGAGATCGCGATGGAGATCGATCCGCGCACAACGACCGAGGCGAAACTCAAGACCCTCCGCCAGCTCGGGTTTAACCGACTCTCGATGGGCGTGCAGGACTTCGACCATAGCGTACAGAAACACGTCCGCCGAGTTCAACCCTTTGAAATGGTGCGCGATCTCGTCGACACCATTCGCACGCTCGGTTTCCCGAGCGTCAACTTCGACCTGATCTACGGCATGCCCTACCAGACGCCCGAGACGATTCGGCAAACCGTCGAAAAAGCGATCTCGCTCGCGCCCGATCGCGTCGCCTATTACCACTACGCCCAGATCCCGGAA
>JAJRUK010000254.1 GCA_024277835.1 Planctomycetota bacterium
CAACGATTAATCAATTAGTTCGTCACGGTCGCAAGGTTTCGGTGAAAAAGTCGAAGGTCCGCGATCTCGCCGCATGCCCCCAGAAAAGAGGCGTGTGTCTGATCGTGAAGACGCAGACGCCGAAAAAGCCTAACTCTGCCCTGCGAAAGGTGGCTCGGGTCCGCTTAAGTAACGGCAAGGAGATTAGCGCCTACATCGGCGGTATTGACCACAACCTGCAGGAGCATTCGATTGTGCTCGTGCGTGGCGGTCGTGTCCGCGATCTGCCAGGTGTTCGATACCACATCGTCCGAGGGGCGCTCGATACATCGGGCGTGGAGGGCGACAAAGAGAATCGACCTAGAAACCGTGGGCGAAGTAAGTACGGGGTCAAGCGACGTAAGTAGTCCGCGTTTCAAGTTGTTTCGTGGGAATTGGTTATGCAGAACATGGACCATACAGTTCAGCCGAGTCTGGCAGCGCTGCCACGGGCCTCTCGTCTGTTACCCGTTTTGGCGGGTATCGCCGTGATGTGCGTCGCGTCGCTGGTACGTCTTCCGATTCCCGGAACCGAGGTGCCCATGACGTTGCAGTCATTGGCGGCGGTTCTTTGCGGATTTTTTCTATCGCCGGTCGCGGCGGTATCTGCGATCGTCGGATACCTCGTTCTCGGGGCAGCCGGTTTGCCGGTGTTTGTTGGTTCGACCGGTCTTCTTGGATCGACGAGCGGTTATCTCGTTGGTTTTGCCATTTGTGCGGGGTTGGTTAGTTTGCTCAAGGGTGGTCCGAGGGCCTCGGTTCTGCGACTCACCACTGCGGGACTGGTCGGGACCGTGGCGCTATTCGCGTGCGGTCTGGTCGGGCAGACGATCTTCAAGGGTAGTTTTGAGGCGGCGTTCCTTCAGGGAATGGCTCCTTTTGTTGGTAAGGCTGGTATTCAACTGGCCTTCGCGGTAGCGCTCGTCAGGGTCGTTGCCACTCGTAAAAGTGTAAGAGATCAGGACAGTTAGAAAGCGAGGCGACTCGATACGAGTTCGCCTCGGAGATTGAAAGTCGATGGCCTACAAGAAGTTTACAAAGTCAGCGGATCAGCTTCGACCCGATACGCGGTTCGATAGTCTGCTGGTATCTAAGTTTATTAACGCGATCATGCTCGATGGTAAAAAGAGCACTGCCACCCGCGTCTTTTATGACGCGATGGATCTCATCGAGAAGCGGAACAAAGAGCAGACGCCGCTTGAGGTGTTCGAGCAGGCGATCAGTAATGCTAAGCCCAACGTCGAGGTTCGCTCTAAGCGCGTTGGCGGTAGCAACTATCAGGTGCCCATGCCCGTGAACCGTAAGCGGCAGCAGTCGCTCGCATTCCGCTGGATTCGCGACGCGGTGCGCAAGAAAAAGGGTCAGCCACTGAGTAAAACCCTCGCCCAGGAACTCCTCGACGCATCCCGCGGCGAGGGTGTCGCCTGTACAACGCGCGAGAACATCCACCGCATGGCCGAGGCGAATAAAGCTTTCGCGCATTTTGCCTGGTAACATTCGGTCGTAGAAAATTTATCAAGCCCACCCACAATGCGGGTGGGCTTGTTCTTTTGGCATGCGGGGTGTATCGCGGCGCGGGGGAAACCAGGGACAAGATTCGGAAGCGACGATGAGTATCGACCTCTCCACAGTTCGCAATATTGGCATCGCCGCTCACATCGACGCCGGAAAAACCACCACGACCGAGCGGATTCTTTACTACGCTCGCAAGACCCATCGCATGGGCGATGTGGACGACGGCACGACCACGACGGACTTCGACGAGCAGGAGCAGAATCGGGGCATTACGATCTACTCTGCGGCCGTCAGTTGCCCCTGGAGGGGGTGTACGATCAACCTGATCGATACGCCCGGGCATGTCGACTTTACAGCTGAGGTGGAGCGGTCGCTTCGCGTGCTCGACGGTGCGGTGGCGGTCTTCGATGCGAAAGAGGGCGTCGAAGCCCAGTCTGAGACAGTCTGGCGGCAGGCAGATAAGTATCACGTGCCCCGGATCATTTTCGTGAATAAAATGGACCGCGTCGGTGCGGATTTTGAACGCAGTGTCGAGTCGATCCGCGACCGCCTTACGATTCTCCCGGTTCCCGTCCAGATTCCGATCGGGGCCGCCGACACGTTCGAGGGGCTGATTGACCTGATCGAAATGAAGGCGATCTACTATCGCCAAAGCGAGCTTGGCTCGAATTTCGACATTTCGGAAATACCGTCCGAACTTCGCGAAGTCGCGGAAGCCGCGAGGCGCGAGTTGCTTGAGACCGTTTGCGACCGCGATGACGATCTGATGGATCGGTATCTGGCGGACGAGGCGATCGACCCCGACGCGATCCGAAAAGTCCTCCGCGACGCGACAATTGCTCTTGAAATATCGCCTGTGCTCTGCGGCAGCTCTCTCAAGTACATTGGCGTTCAGCGCATGCTGGATGCTGTCTGCGATTACCTTCCAAGTCCGCTTGAGGTTCCGCCGGTCACTGCAAACGACGCAAATCGTGCGGGTGTAGAACATAAACTGCCCTGCGATCCTGCGGGTCCGCTTGCACTGCTCGTTTTCAAAATTGTCGCTGAAAAACCCGTCGATCTGTATTACGTCCGTGTCTATTCCGGCACGCTCAAGCCCAACATGCGACTCGTCAATACCGCCGCCGGCGGGAAAGAGAACATCAGTCGGATTTTTCGCATGTTCGCGAAACGCCGTGATCAGTTGGACCAGGCTGAGGCGGGCGACATCGTAGCCATCCTCGGCCCGAAGGATGCGCTTACCGGGCACACCCTCTGTGACGCTAGAAAGCCTGTTATTCTAGAGTCAATCCAGTTCCCGGAGACCGTGATCAGTGTCTCGGTTGAGCCAAAATCATCGCGCGATCGCGACAAGCTGTCGGCTGCGCTGAAGGCCCTCACTCGACAAGACCCAACGATCGCCGTCAATGTCAATGAAGAAACCGGGCAGACGCTTGTCTCTGGGATGGGGCAACTGCACGTTGAGGTCGTGGTCCACCGCCTCAAAACAGACATGAACGTTGACGTTATCGTCGGGAAACCGCGCGTTTCCTACCGCGAAACCGTGCGATCGACCGGACAAGGCGAAGGGCGATTCGAGCGGCAGGTCGGCGGGCGAAATCACTTCGCGTCCGTGACCGTTCAGCTCGAACCCAGACCCCGAACCGACGACGGCGTCTCGTCAGAAATCGCAAGTCGCGTGTCCGACGAATTGCTCCTGCCCGAGTATGTTCGTGCCGTCGAGTTGGGGATCAAAGAGGCTGCACAGAGCGGCGAACTTGGCGGGTATCCTGTCATCGACTGGAAGGCGACCATTCTTTCAGGTCAGCAGAGCGAAGAGGACAGCTCCGAGATGGCCTTTGAAAATGCGGGCAGACTCGCGTTCTACAGTGCGATGCGTGCGTCGAATCCCGTTTTGTTAGAGCCGATTATGGATGTCGAGGTCGTCACTGCTGATGAGTACTTCGGGTCGATCATTGGGGACCTAAACACTAGAAATGCAGTGGTTAAAGACACGTTCGTCCGCGGCGATGACCGGGTTATCTCTGCCGCCGTGCCCCTCGCCCAGATGTTTGGCTACGTGACCCGTCTGAGGAGTCTGTCGCAGGGTCGCGCGACGTCCACGATGACGCCGTCACACTATGATGCAGTGACCGAAGCGGAAATGAAGGCTCTGGTCGGCTGACCCCGTTACGATTCTCAGTGATGGGGGGTCGGATCGGGCTGGTAAACTCCCATCAATCCACCTTTCCTATTTTGACGCACCAGTCGTGAATATTTAGCAAAAACATAGCGAAATCGCTGTTGACAGGGTTGTCGGTGCGTTTATTCTTATCCGTTCGGCGTTCTCGAAGGGGAGCGTACAGAATTGTAGCCTCGGAAGACGTAACTTCGATAGTAAGGGTCCAACACGCGTGAGTGCCAAGAACCGAATTCGAATCCGCATGGAAGCTTATGACGCTCGAGCCCTCGATGCGTCTGCCCAGGAGATCGTTGAGCAGGCCAAGCGCACCAGCGCCAAGGTCCACGGTCCCATCCCGCTTCCAACGCGCATCGAGCGGTACACGGTCTTGCGTGGGCCGCACATCGACAAGAAGTCGCGTGAGCAGTTTGAAATGCGAACGCACAAACGCATCATCGATATTAGCGAGCCGACAGCGCGTACGGTTGAAGCCATCAATCGTATCCAAGTACCGGCGGGTGTGTTTGTAAAGATCAAGACGTAACGGTCGCGGGCCGTCGAATGGGGTTGCCGAACGCGTCGCGTCTCGGTTGCAAACCCGGCAAACGGTAAGACATTGAACGGTGTGTGAATTGAATCGCACGCAAAAACACGAAAGGACTCGCCCGACTTAACGGCGGGCGGGCTTGGAATCCCGTATGTCACTGGGATTGATTGGAACAAAATTAGGGATGACTCGCATCCTTGGCGATCGCGGTGTCGCTGAGCCTGTCACGGTTGTTCAGGCTGGTCCGTGCGTTGTGCTTCAGGTGCGGCAGCAGGGGATCGATGGGTACGACGCGCTTCAGCTTGGCTTTGGCGATGTGAAGCCTCATCGCTCTTCCAAGCCGATGATCGGTCATGCTGCCAAGGCGGGCGTTGGCCCTAAGCGTGTCGTTCGCGAGTTTCGGCTTGATGAACCTGCGACCATGCAACTTGGCGATGTTCTCACTGTTGAGAGCTTTACCGAGGGCGAGGTTGCGTTTGTAGATGTCACTGCGACCACCAAGGGCAAGGGTTTTCAGGGTGGTATGAAGCGTCATGGCTTTGGCGGTTTGACCGCCTCTCACGGTACCGAGCGAAAGCATCGGTCGCCGGGTGGCATCGGCGGTCATGCGAATGGTGGTACGGGTCGCGGCATCAAAAAGGGCAAGAAGATGGCTGGCCACATGGGCGACGTTCGTTGCACCACTCAGTCTCTTCGTTTGCTGAAGGTCGATGCCGAGAACGGCCTGCTCGTGATTCGTGGAAGTATTCCTGGTCCAAACGGCGGCACGGTCATCGTGCATCCCGCCAGGAAGAAGGGGGCGAAGTCGTGATTTCGATCCCCGTATACAAGATGGACGGCAAGCAGTCCGGTACGGTCGAGGTCGACCCGGAATTGCTCGGTGGTCGCGTTCGTGCGAAGCTGATCAAGCAGGCGATCGTCGCCTGGCTGGATCATGCTCGCCAGGACAGCGCTCGCACCAAACGTCGTTCTGACGTGGTCGGTTCAACCAAGAAATTGTACAGGCAAAAGGGGACTGGTAACGCCCGCGCAGGTATGCGTCGCACGCCTACCCGTCGCGGTGGTGGTCGGACTTTTGCCAAGCGTGGGCCTCGCTCGTTCAAAGAGTTCCCAAAGAAAATGCGCCGCCTTGCTTGCAGTAGTGCGATTCTCGCACGGATGCAGGCGGAGGACGTGATTGTTCTCGACGAGTTGGTCTGCAACGAGCCGAAGACAAAGGTTTTCGCTGGGATGTTGTCGGCCCTCGGCGTCGATCGTGGTTGCCTTTTCGCGATGCATGAGCAGAACGAAAACGCGCATCGCTCCGGTCGCAACATTCCCAATACCGATATCCGCATCGTTGGCCACCTCACCGCTTACGAGGTGATGCGTCGTCCAAAGGTTATCTTCACCAGGGCTGCCATTGAGAAACTTAAAGGCGGCGAGAGCGAATAGGGCGTTTACTGCAGATGGACATTTACCACATAATCAAACGTCCGCTCATTACGGAAAAGGGCACGCATCAAGCACAGGTTTCGCATGACGCGACCAAGACGAAGAATGCTCGCGGCGGGGCGTACGCCTTTGAGGTTCACGCTGGTGCTTCCAAGCCCATGATTAAGCAGGCGATCGAGAAGATCTACAACGTGAAGGTCGAGACGGTTCGAACTGCCAATCGCAAGGGCAAGGTTCGTCGCGTTCGATACAAAATGGGAAAAACTTCAGACTGGAAAAAGGCGACCGTGGTTCTACATGCAGACCACCACATTGACTTGTTCTAGTTTTATAAGCGACATCGGCGGCGTTTTTGCTGCCAGTGATGAATTGAGTAACTCATGGGCGTAATCAAATACAAACCGACTTCGGCAGGGCGTCGCGCTTCGAGCGTGAACGATTTTGCTGAGCTTACGGACAAGAAGAAGCGTCCAGAAAAGTCGCTTTGCGAGCGTCTCAAGAAGCACGGCGGACGAAATCATCACGGTCGAATCACTTCGAGGCATCGCGGTGGCGGTGCTCGTCGGATTTACCGTCGGATTGATTTCAAGCGAACCAAAGACGGCGTTCTCGGCTTGGTTGCAGCCATTGAGTACGATCCGAATCGGTCGTGTCATATTGCTTTGATTAAGTACGCTGATGGCGAGAAGCGATATATTCTTGCCCCCGCTGGTTTGACTGCGGGTGATTCGGTCGAGAGTGGTTCGGTCGTTGAGCCGAAGAACGGCAATGCAATGCCGCTCAAGAATATTCCGCCCGGTCTGGACGTTCACAATGTCGAGATGAACGTTGGACAAGGGGGTAAGTTGGTCCGCAGTGCTGGTGCTTCTGCTCGACTGCTGTCGCGAAATGATAAATGGGCGATCCTCGTTCTCCCTTCGGGTGAGATGCGTGAGGTTCGGTCAGAATGTCGGGCGACCATCGGGCAGGTTGGCAACGTTGAGCATCAGAACTTGCGTTGGGGTAAAGCTGGCCGAATGAGGCATCGCGGGCGTAGGCCCCATGTCCGTGGGACGGCGAAAAATCCGGTCGCTCATCCGCTGGGCGGTGGTGAGGGTCGAAGCGGTGGTGGTCGTCACCCCTGCAGTCCAACGGGTCTGTTGGCCAAGGGCGGTCGCACGCGGTCGAAGGTAAAGGTATCCAACCGGCGCATTTTGCGTCGTCGTAAGAGCAAGCGATACGGGCAGTTGCCCATTCCTAAGAAGTAAGACGTAGGAACGGTGGTTGACCCCGTAAGGCAAAGAGGAACAGGATGGCACGTTCACAAATTAAGGGACCGTTTGTCGATGAGAAGCTCTTCGGCAAAGTGATGGCTCAAAAAGCGGCTGGCGGCGGAGCGCCGATCCGGACGTGGTCTCGCCGTTGCATGATAGTCCCTGAATTTATCGGGGCGAAGTTTGAAGTGCATAACGGCAAGGTGTTCCACCAGGTGTATGTGACCGAGGACATGGTCGGGCACAAGTTGGGCGAGTTTTCGCCGACGCGCACTTTCCGAGGTCATAGCGGTAAAAAGAGATAGTAGTCGGCGGGTTCTCCCGCCCTTGCAGGTAGCGTAGCGTGGCCAAGGTACTTGAAGATCAGAAAAAGTGGACGGCGAAGCATCGTTTCGCTCGGATCTCGCCTCGCAAGGCTCGCCTTGTGATCGATTTGATCCGTGGTCGAAAGTGCGATGAGGCGCTGACGCAGTTGAAGTTTAATCCGCGCCGCAGTGCTCGCATGGTCGAGGGCGTTTTGAAGTCGGCGATGGTGAACGCGGATGAGAAAGAGGCGGATATGCGGCGGCTCTTCGTGACCGAAGCGAGGATCGATGGCGGTCCGTACTATCGTCGCTGGCGACCGAAAGATCGCGGGCGTGCTCATCCGATCGCCAAGAGAACAAGCCACATCATCGTCGTGGTCGCAGAGAAGTAGAGTTTAGGTGTTTTGAGTGTCGCATGCCGTTGATGCATGCGTTTGGAGCTAAGCGTGGGCCAGAAAGTACATCCAACCGGGTTTCGCATCGGCATCACCGAAGGGTGGCGCTCTCGCTGGTTTGCGCCCAAGGCAGCTTATGCTGAGTTCCTGATCGAGGACCAGCGGATTCGCAAGCATGTTGACAACCGGATGAACCGACAGCCTCCGTACGCGGCGGTTGCTAAGGTTGAGATCGAGCGGACTCGTAACGAAGTCAAGGTGATCTTGCATACCGCAAGACCCGGCTTGGTGATTGGTCCCAAGGGGGCTGAGGTTGACAAGCTCAAGGCAGAGCTTGAGGACCTGATTGATCGAAATATCAATCTCAACATTGTTGAGATCAAGATCCCCGACGCCAACGCGAAGCTCGTGGCGGAGTCGGTGGCTGAGCAGCTTAAGAAGCGTTCTGGATTCCGCCGCGTGATGAAGATGCGGATGGAATCGGTCCTTGCGACTGGCGTCTTGGGCGTGAAGATTATGTGTTCCGGGCGACTTGGCGGTGCAGAGATGGCTCGCCGCGAGACTCAGCTTCGCGGTTCGATCCCTCTTCACACGCTCCAAGCGAATGTGGACTATGGCTTTGCGTTGTGTCGCACGAAGTATGGTGCGATCGGCGTGAAGGTTTGGCTCTACAAGGGTCGCTACGGCGAAGAGGTTTCATTGGAAGACGTTTCACCGCGAGGCCGAGGAGGCCGGCGCGGAAAGCGAGGATAACAGCTCATCCGATCCGTTGGCGGATTGGTTTGAGGAGTGACTGATTATGGCGTTAATGCCCAAACGAGTGAAGTGGCGAAAAAGTCAGCGCGGGAAAATCCGCGGACTCGCCAGCAAAGGCAACTCAGTCTCGTTTGGCGAGTATGGCCTGCAGTGTCTTGGTTCTGGCTGGATTACCGCTCGCCAGATCGAGGCGGGTCGTATCGCTGCGACGCATTACCTTCACCGCGAAGGTAAAGTGTATATTCGCTTGTTTCCGCATAAGCCGGTCTCATCGAAGCCGCTTGAAACGCGAATGGGTAAGGGAAAGGGCGATCCGGAGTTTTGGGTCGCATGCGTCCGCGAGGGGCAGGTGCTCTTCGAGATCGGCGGCGTTGAAGAAGATGTGGCTCGGACCGCGCTTTTGCGCGTCGCCCACAAGATGCCGTACCGTTGTCGTTTTGTGCGTCGTCGCCACGGGCTATAGGTCGCTTTAATAAAGGCTTGTGAGATGAAGGTCAGCGAAGTTAGAGAACTCAAGACTGAAGAGTTGCATTCCGAACTCGATCGGATCCGGCGACATCTTTTCGATCTTCGTTCGCAAGCTGTTACTGAAAAGCTGGAGAATCCGAACCAGTTGACATGGGTTCGCAGGGATATCGCACGTATTTTGACCGTGCTGAAAGAACGCGGCGAGACGGGTATCGAGGAAAAGCAGTATCACCTCGAAGCGGTCGCGTCGCATGGGAAGATGGGTTAACCCCCGGATTTTTCCGGGAACTGTTGAGGGAATCGGCAACGAATGGTCACCGCAACGAAAACAGATCAGTCAACGGCCCGTGGCGAACGAGAGCGTCGCACCGGTGTTGTCCTATCGGACAAGGCTGACAAAACCATCCGTGTTCGTTTTGACTTCATGGTAAAGCACCCCAAGTACGGCAAGTTTTACAAGCGGTCGACAACGTTGCATACGCACGACGAGAAAAATGAAGCTGCGGCAGGCGATCTTGTTGAGGTCATGGCCTGTCGCCGACTATCAAAGACCAAGTGCTGGACGCTTGCCAAGATTTTGCGAAAGGCGAGCCAATAGCAATTGTCGCAGCGGTCATGCCGCCTGGCGATTAAGCTTACGGGATACGCATCATGATTCAGATGAACACAATGGTCGATGTGGCGGACAACACCGGCGCGAAGCGTGCGATGGTGTTTAATGTCTACAAGGGAAGCACCTCCGGGCGAGGCAAGTACACGCTGAAGTCCGCAACGATCGGCGATATCGTGATGGTGACGGTGAAAAAAGCTCTTCCCAATAGCGAGTTCTCCGGCGGATCGAGTCGGGCGGATCGCTCCAAGCGTCGTAAGGCGAAGGCCGTTGTCGTTCGGACTCGGTATCCCAGGCGTCGTGCAGACGGAAGCTACGTTCGGTTTGATACCAACGCGGTGGTCCTTCTGGACGAGAAGAACGAGCCGCGCGGTACGCGCATTTTCGGTGCGGTCGCTAGGGAGCTGCGCGAGAAGAACTATATGAAGATTGTTTCGCTCGCGGAGGAAGTTGTTTAATCGCGAGAGGTTTTGGCGGAATACGCAATGGCTGCACATATTCGAAAAAATGACATGGTGGAAGTGATATCCGGCGACCATCGCGGAGCGCGCGGCAAGATTCTTCTTGTTGATCCGGGTCGCCGCAAGGTCGTGATTGAGGGCGTGAATCTCGTCTTCCGTCATGTGCGTCCGACGCGCCGCAACCCTCAGGGGGGGCGCGTTCAAAAGGAAGCCGCAGTACATATGTCGAATGTGCTTCCTCTGGATACCGCCAAGGGCAAAGGGAGTCGGGTTCGTTTTGAGACCGATGGCGGGCACAAGCGTCGCGTGACTGTTGGCGGATCGGCGTTGCACACGCTGACTCACGGTGATGCTGGGTCAGGTAAATAGTTTTTGGGAACGGATCGAGTTATGCCTCGGCTTTTGAAAAAATATCGCAGCGAAATTGCTTCTGAGTTGCAAAGTTCTCTTTCGCTTGGCAACCCGATGGAGATTCCTGCGCTGCAAAAGGTTGTCGTGACCATTGGTACGGGAAGTCCGACCGCGGACAAGAAGCGTCTCCCGGATGCGATCCAGGACATGACGAGTATCACCGGTCAAAAGCCGCAGATTCGCCGTGCTCGAAAGGCTGTGTCGAATTTCAAGACGCGTAAGGGGTATGAGATCGGCTGTCGCGTGACGCTTCGCGGGAAGCGCATGTATGAGTTTGTTGATCGCCTTTTTAACGCCGCGATTCCTCGTCTCCGCGACTTTCGGGGTCTGAATCCCCGGAGTTTCGATGGCACGGGTAACTACTCGATGGGCGTTGCGGATCAAACCATCTTCGCCGAGATCGACGTTGCCCGGGTGTCCACCAATAAGGGGATGAATATTACATTTGTGACCAGTGCGAAAAACGACGCGCACGGTCGAGCGCTTCTGGAGCGTCTCGGTCTGCCGTTGCGTAAGATTGAGGGGCAGGAAGACTGATGGCAACCAAAGCATGGATTCATAAGGCGAATCTTGAGCCGAAGTTTCGCTGCCGAAAAGTGCGGCGGTGTCAACTTTGCGGTCGGTCGCGTGCTGTGTATCGAAAGTTTCAGATTTGTCGTATTTGTTTCCGAAGCTTGGCGCACCAGGGGATGATCCCGGGCGTTAAGAAGGCGAGTTGGTAACGAGTTCGCCAGTCCCGACGGCGGGCTGGTCTTGGAAGGTTAATTGGAATGTGGTCTGATCCTATCGCGGACATGCTAACTCGAATTCGCAACGCAGCCCGCGTGCGTCGCAAGCAGGTCTCCATTCCGTCCTCGAAAATCAAGGTCGGAATCGCCCGCGTGCTCAAAGACGAGGGGTATATCAACGGATACGACGTTGTCGAGGACGGCAAGCAGGGTGTGCTTCGGGTCGATCTGAAGTACGGACCTCGTGGCGAAGTCGTCATGCGAAACATCAAGCGAGAGTCCAAGGGTGGCTGCCGCGTTTATAAGAAGGTGGACGCGATTCCTCGCGTCTTGGATGGTTTGGGGATTGCCATTGTCTCGACGCCTAACGGCGTTTTGAGCGATCGGGCCTGCCGCGAGCAAAACGTTGGCGGCGGGCTGATCTGTACGGTGTATTAGAAAACGTTTTTGACCAAGCGGCGAGTTGAATCTCGCTGCCGGAGTTTGTTGTCGATGTCACGCATTGGGAAAAAACCTGTCGCGATTCCTTCGGGCGTCACCGTGAAGGTCGCTAGCGGAGAGGTCTCGGTCTCTGGTCCCAAAGGGTCGTCCGCGTGGGCGTTTCCCACGAATCAGACGGTCGCACTTGATGAATCTGCCAAGACGGTCTCTGTTTCGCGGCTCGACGATTCGAAGCAGGCCCGTGCCAATCACGGTCTGACTCGCTCGTTGATCGCTAACATGGTGCTCGGCGTTTCCCAGGGTTTTGAGAAGAAACTTGAGATTTATGGAACGGGTTACAACTGCAAGCTCCAGGGGAAGGTCTTGCATTTGAATATCGGGTTCACGGGTCGAAATCGAGGCAAAGGTTCGCAGTTCGAGTTGCCCGTCCCTGATGGCGTCGAAGTGGTTGTTGAAAAGGAAGCGTCACGAGGCGATTCAGAGCCAGCCCTTCTGACGATTCGAAGCCACGATAAACAAAAGGTTGGTCAGTTCGCCGCAGAAATTAGAAGCTTGCGAAAAACCGAGCCTTATAAGGGCAAGGGAATTCGCTACGCTGGCGAACAGGTACGTCGAAAGCAGGGCAAAGCCCTTGGTAGCGGTGCGTAGAAGCACAATTGATGATGGCGGTGGGTATCCCCGCAGACTGAAGCATCCAATATGAAGTCCAACGAGATCAAAATAGTTCGTCGCGTTCGCCGCAAGCGGCGACTCCGCAAGACGCTGATCGGTACACCGACTCGTCCGAGGCTCACTGTTTTTCGTAGTTTGAAAAACATCTACGCCCAGGTCATCGACGACTCGCGTGGTGTGACGATTTGTTCGGCGAGTACGCGGGACAAGGATTTCGCTGGCGGCGTGAAATCCGGCGGAAACTGCGACGCCGCAGCCATCGTCGGAAAAGCGCTTGCTGAGCGAGCTAAACAGAAAAATGTGCAAGAGGTCTCTTTTGACCGCAACGGTTTCAAGTATCACGGCCGGCTCAAAGCGCTGGCGGACGCAGCTCGCGAAGCGGGCATGAAGTTCTAGGAATATCTCGCCGGGTTTGATCCGGCAGACTGGCATCGGACCATGACTGAATCTGAACCGAAACCACCGACAAGCGAAACGCCGGCAGCTCCGACTGAGTCGGACGCTCCCGCCGCACCGCCTGCTCCGACGGAAACAACCGTGCAGGCACCAGCACCTGCAAAGCGCAGACCACCCGCCGACAATCGAGGTCGTGGTCGCGGTCCGCGGCAGCAGTTTGATCAGGACGACAAGGGCTTGGGCGAGGTCGTCGTAAAGATCGGTCGCTGTTCCACCGTGGGTAAGGGTGGTCGTCGGTTTAGTTTTGGTGCGCTCGTCGTAGTCGGCGACAAGAAGGTGCAGGTCGGCATCGGATACGGCAAGAGTGTCGAGGTGCCCTCCGCCATCGAAAAAGGAAAAAAGATTGCGACCCGTGCCATGACGCCGGTGAAGCTTCATGGCGGGACGATCCCACATCGCGTGGTCGGTCGTTACGGAGCGAGTGAGGTCGTAATGGTTCCTGCGAGTCCGGGAACGGGCGTCATCGCCGGAGCCAGCGTTCGGGCGGTTCTAGAGCTTGCGGGCGTGCATGATATTTTGACAAAGAGTTACGGGTCCAATACGCCCAAAAATGTTGTCCGTGCCACGTTCGACGGACTGATGCAGTTAGTTTCTCGTGAAGAGGTCGAACGCCTTCGCGGCGTGACGCTTTCCGCGTAGTGTGAAACCATGAATATCGCAGACATTACAAAACTGGCTGGCAAGGATCGGCGACGTAAGCGAATCGGTCGCGGCGAGGGGTCTGGTTCTGGCAAGACTGCTGGTCGTGGCGACAAGGGCGGCGGTCAGCGCGCGGGTTGGGGTCTTCGCCGGCTGCAAGAGGGCGGTCAGATGCCGACCTTCCGCCGAATTCCGAAGCGCGGCTTTAATAACTATAACTTTACGACGCGGTACGCGATCGTGAATGTCGCCTCTCTTGAGGAGCGATTTGAGAACGGCGCTCACGTGACCGCCGAGGCGCTTCGCCTGTGCGGTCTGGTACGTAAAGCGGGACTCCCGATCAAGGTTCTGGGCGAAGGCGACCTCAAGAAAAAACTCACGGTAGACGCTGCTAAGTTCAGCAAGTCCGCCGAAGAGAAGATCAAGGCTGCCGGCGGCGAGATTAAGGTTGTTTAACCAAAAACCCGCGTCATCGCGGGGCAGGTAAACGCAGCAATGCTTTCAACGCTACTCAACATTTTCAAGATTCCGGAATTGCGGAACAAGATCCTGTTTACTTTCGGGATGCTTGCTGCGTATCGCATCGGGTTTGTGGTTCCAGTTCCGGGCGTCGATCAGTCGAAGATGGGCAGTGCGTCATCCGGCGATGGCGGCGGTCTTGGCGACCTCATCAACACGTTCGAGCTGTTTACCGGCGGAAACCTCTCCCAGAGTACGATCTTTGGTCTGGGGATCATGCCCTACATTTCGGCGTCCATTATCTTCCAACTTCTTGTGACCGTCGTCCCCGCCTTTGAAAAGCTTCAGCAAGAGGGCGAAGCGGGTCGCAAGAAGATTCAGGAATACACGCGCTACGCGACGGTTGGACTTTGCTTTATCAACGCGATTATCTGGATGCAGTACCTGACGAGTCAGGGCTTTATTTATCCAGAGTATTCTGGCGCGTTCTTCGGCATGTAGTTTAGCTACGGAGTCATGGCCCTTCTTCTTCTGACAACCGGAACAATCTTCCTGATGTGGCTCGGTGAGCAGATCGACGAATACGGCATCGGCAACGGTATCTCGCTGATCATCATGGCCGGTATCGTCGCCAGAATGCCAAATGCTGGCATTTACATCTTCCAGAACTTCAGCTGGCGAAGCACGCAGGCTGAAAACCAGATCGATACGACCAAACTTCTCCTTCTTGTTGCCATGTTCATCGGAATTGTCGCCGGTGCGATTTTGATCACTCAGGGGCAGCGCCGCATCCCGATTCAGCAGGCGAAACAAACCAGAGGCCGCAGGGTCTATGGCGGTCAGCGTCATTACCTTCCGCTCCGCGTGAATCACGGTGGCGTGATGCCGATCATTTTCGCCAGCTCGATGTTGATTTTCCCGGGCTTGATTATCAGTGCGGTTTACAGCTATTGGCCCAACTCGTTTTGGGCTTTTATGCAGAGCGCTTTTCAGGGCGGCGGGTATCTCTACATTGTGCTTGAGGTTCTTGCGATCTACTTCTTCGCGTACTTCTGGACGACGGTTTCATTCCGCCCGAAAGAGATGGCCAACAATCTGCGCGACTACGGAAGCTTTATTCCGGGGTTGCGCCCTGGCAAGCGGACGGCTGACTACCTTGAGAAGGTGATGGTCAGGATTACGTACGTTGGTGCTGGTTTCCTTGCGGTGATCGCGATTATTCCGACGCTGGTGGCGAGCTGGCTTTCGATCCCGTTCATGGTTTCCGCGTTCCTCGGCGGCACTGGCCTGCTGATTGTGGTCAGTGTTGCTCTGGACCTTGTTCAGCGCGTCGAGGCGAGCTTGATCATGCGAAACTATCCGGGGTTCTTGGGCGGTGACGGTCCGATCCGAGGAGCACGGAGTTAGATGATCGCTGACGAATTAGACATTCTGAATTTGCCGATGGCCACGCAGTTCGCACATGCAGATTGCGAGTCGTTGCATTGAATAAGGTAGCTGCCGTGGCACAACGACGGGGAGTCGTGCTAAAAAGTCGCCGCGAGATCGGTTTGATGCGTCAAGCCGGGGCTATCGTCCATAGCGTTCTCACGCGCGTGCGAGAGTTGGCTGCACCGGGCGTGACGACGGCGGATATGAACGCGGTCGCTGAGGAAATGATCGCTGACGCAGGCGGTATCGCCCTCTTTAAGGGGGTGGAGAACCCGCAGGCGGAAATACCGTTTCCAGCGGCGCTCTGCACGAGTGTGAACGAAGAGCTTGTTCACGGTGTGCCGGGCGACAAGGCGCTGGCTGAGGGCGACATCGTTAGTGTCGACTGCGGCGTGCTTCTTGGCGGGTACTGCGGAGACTCTGCCACGACTATTGCCGTTGGTTCGATCTCGGCCAAGGTGCAGCATCTGCTGGATACAACCAGCGGGGCACTTGCTCTGGCGATTGAAAAAATGCGCCCTGGTCTGATGTGGAGCGAGGTTGCGACGGAAATGCAGTCGTACGTCGAAGCTGAGGGGCTTTCGGTCGTGCGTGAATTTGTAGGCCACGGTATCGGCAAGGAAATGCATGAAGAGCCGAAGGTTCCGAATTATTGGGACAAGGCTCAGCGGCGGATGGACTATGAATTGGTCCCCGGTCTTGTGCTCGCTGTCGAACCGATGGTGAATTTGGGTTCGCGTGATGTGGATTACGCAGGCCCAGGCCTTTGGGCGGTCGTCACGAAAGACGGTCAGCCCGCCGCTCACTTTGAGCATACGCTCGCGGTGACCGAGACTGGTGTTGAGATACTAACAGATGGTAACTGACGCATCGGGTTTTCCCCGCTGCGTCTGGTGTTGTTAAGGGACGAGATCATGAAGGTTCGCGCAAGTGTTCGTCGCATCTGCGAAAACTGCAAGGTTGTTAAACGCAAGGGCGTGGTCCGCGTCATTTGTACGAACCCGCGCCACAAGCAGCGCCAGGGATAAGGAGACGGATCGTGCCGCGTATTGCAGGTGTTGACATACCAGCCGACAAGAGGATCGAGTATTCGCTCCGCTATATCCACGGGTTAGGGCCCAAGCTCGCCATGGATGTACTCAGAGAGGCGAAAATCGAGATCGGTCGTAAGGCCAAGGATTTAACCGAAGAAGAAGTCGCTCAGATCGTGGGCATCATCGACCAGAACTATCAGGTCGAGGGACAGCTCCGGCGTGCGGTGCAAGGAAATATTCAGCGTCTTAAAGACATCCGTTGTTATCGCGGTTCGCGACACAGGGCCCATCTGCCCGTTCGCGGTCAGCGTACGCGGACGAATGCAAGAACGCGCAAGGGACCGAAAAAGACTGTCGCCGGGAAGAAGGGCGTGAAGGAGCTGGGTCGTGGCTAAGCGAAGTGGTAAAAGAGCTGTCAGGCGGAATATTTCCCGCGGAATCGCCCATATCAAGGCGACCTTCAACAATACATTGGTGACAATCACTGATGTCAACGGCGAAGTGATCAGTCGTGGTTCTGCTGGAACAGTCGGATTTAAGGGAACGCGAAAGAGTACGCCGTTCGCCGCTCAACGAGCGGTTGAGCAGGCGGCCCACGCTGCCCGTCGTCACGGTTTGCAGGAGGTCGAGGTTCGCGTCAAGGGCCCTGGCAGTGGTCGCGACGCTGCGGTGGCTGCCATGCAGAGTTCGGGTTTGCGGATCCACTCGATCGAGGACGTGACACCGCTTCCCCATAATGGGTGTAGGCCTTCGAAGCGTCGTCGCGTTTAGTAGTTATTGATAGAGTCGACTGATCCGTCGTGTGAACGACGTGAATGATAGTCGCTGTTTGAATCGGAAAGCGAAATGGCACGATACATCGGACCTGTTTGTAGACTTTGTCGCCGCGAGGGCTTGAAGCTGATGCTCAAGGGCGTTCGCTGTGAGACGGCGAAGTGCGCGATGGAAAAGCAGTGGCGGAGCAATCCGCCGGGTATGCATGCTTGGCGTCGCCGCAAGGTGGGCGACTTCGGCATTCGCCTTCGCGAAAAGCAGAAGGTCAAGCGTTATTACGGCGTCTTCGAAAAGCAGTTCATCGAGTACTTCCGCAAGGCGGAGCGGAGCAAGACGAACACCGGCGATGCGCTTCTTTCGCTGTTGGAGCGAAGGCTCGACAATGTTGTTTGGAAGTTAGGATTCGGTCCATCGCATCGCGCAGCGCGCCAGGCGATTGTTCACGGACACATTTACATGAATGGTCGCCGCCTCAATAGGCCCGGTTACCTGGTTAAGCAGGGCGATCGAATCAGTGTAAAACCGTCGGACCGAAGTAAGAAATTTGTTCGTGCAACAGTTGGCGATTCGGGACCAACGTTGCAAGACTGGCTGACTCTGGACGCGAAGACGTTGGAGGGCGCGGTGCAGGCGCTTCCGACTCGCGAGGACGTTCAGATACCGGTCGAAGAGCAGCTGATCATCGAAATGTGTAGTCGCTAATTGTTAAGCAGTGCTCTGGTCGAGCGAACTTCCGGACGCGTCCCGGAAACACAACAACCTGGAGGTTGACCCAATGCGCATGAGATGGGAAGGACTTGAGTTGCCCAGTCGTGTAATTCGCGACGATGCTGTCAGTACAGATTCCTACGGACGGTTCACCGTTGAACCTTTCGAGCAGGGATACGGAGCGACGCTAGGCAATTCGATGCGCCGCGTGCTTCTATCTAGCCTCGAGGGGTCGGCTGTGACGTCGGTCAAGATCACCGGCGTGACCCATGAGTTCTGCTCGATGGATGGCGTGCTCGAAGATGTCACTGATATTCTCCTGAATATCAAGGGCATTGTCGTCGGCATGACCGGCGCGGATCACAAGACCATGACGCTCAAGCGAAACACCGCTGGTGAGATTCGCTCGGGCGACATTGTGACCGACCCGGTGGTGACCATTGCGAATCCGGATCATCTGATCGCCACGCTTACGGCTGACGTTGAGTTCGAG
>JAJRUK010000015.1 GCA_024277835.1 Planctomycetota bacterium
ACTCTCCCGAGTCAGCCTCTCAAAATCCTCACGCTCCCCGCGACCTTGTAGCGGATAATCCTTACGAAGTGTGTGCGCTCCGAATGTTTCCCACGTAAGAATCCTTCGAAGGTCGGGATGCCCGGTGAACTTTACGCCAAACATGTCCCAGACTTCGCGCTCCAACCAGTTCGCCCCGTTCCAGATCGGTGTTACCGACGGAACCTCGGGAGTGGGATCATTCACAAAACACTTGACCCAAAGGCGATGCCCCTTGCTGATCGAAAGAAGCGAGTAAGTCACACCGTACCGGTCTCTCGCTTTCGGAAAGTTTAGATAATCAACGCACGTCACGTCGCACATCTGCTCAAACGCACATCGCCCGTCTTCATAAAGAAACCGCATGACTTCAAGCAAGTTCGCCGGTTCCACGCGAACGAAAATCTGCTCATCTTCAGCGCTGTCTCGCGCGAGCAAGGGAGCTGGCGCGAAATCCATACCCGTGAACTTCTCGCACAGGAGCTTTACGATTGGATGGTCAGAGGCTGCCAAAACTACTCGCTTTTTCCTTGGACGTTTACTTGCACGGTTGGCTCAACGGTGAGTCCCATGCCGCGACCTCGCTCGGCGCTACTTCGCACGCCGTCTTGTTCCACAATTTTTTGGATCGCCATAATGCCTTCGAGTAGCGTCTCTGGACGAGGCGGACAGCCCGGAACATAAACATCGACTGGCATGAATTGGTCCACACCCTGCACAACAGCGTACGTGTCGAAAACGCCGCCGGTACTCGCACACGCACCCATGCTGATGACCCACTTTGGTTCCGACATCTGCATGTAAATGCGCTGCAAGACTGGCATGGTCTTAATCGCGACGCGCCCTGCACAAATCAATAGATCGCACTGCCTTGGCGTGAACCGCATCACCTCAGCCCCGAACCGAGCGATATCGTAACGACTTGCCCCGGTCGCCATAAGCTCAATTCCGCAGCACGCCGTCGCAAAAGGCATGGGCCACAGCGAATTCTTACGCGCCCAGTTCACGCCGTTCTTGCGGAGCAGGTCCACGAGGTAGCTCAGCTTGGTGCTAAGAAAGTCTTCCTTGCTTGCCTGGAAAGGCACGTCGTCAGCGAGGATTAGTCCCATTCAAACGCCCCTTTCTTCCATTCGTATAACAGACCGAACAGCAGCAACAGAAAAAAGAACCCCATGGCGATCAGGAGGAACCCCTTGCCAGCTTCTGTTCCGTGGCCCAGCGGGATGAGCGCTTCGGTCGTCGCTGCATGATGAAACGAGACCGCCCAGGGCCAGATGAAGATCAACTCGACATCGAAAAGCATGAACAGCATCGCTACAATGTAGAAGCGAATGTGAAATCGGCGGTGCGTATCGACGAGTGGGGGCATGCCCGATTCATAGGGAGTGTCTTTGACGGGACCGTGCCGCTTCGGGCCAATCGTGTGCGCCACGACGAGCATCCCGATCGCAACCACTGTTGCAATCAAGACGGTAGCACCGATCGCCGCGTAGGGTTCTATCCACATTAGAAGAGCCAAACTTCGATCCTTCTAGACGAATGAGGTCAGACTGACCGCGTCGGACAGATCGTCCCGGTCAGTCAAGATCCCGCACCAATCACACGCGAATGTTCGCTCCGTGAGAGGCTCGAACACGGTCTGCGAGTGTACGCCTGCGACGACGAGAGTCAATGAAATATTTCACAATGTTTCTGTAACACTCTATTTCACAATGTCTTAGATGTTGATTTGAGGGCGGCGGCCCGAACCGCGTACCTCGGTTGATGCTAGAAGTGCGACGAGGAAGCGTCCTTATGTTTCCAGTCGCCGCTCGCTCCGTCCACTGCAAGCGCGATCACGCCGGGAACAACACCCGCCAATAGAAGGGCGAAATCAGCGGCCAACCAGGGGCAAACGTCCCCTTTGTTATCGCAAGGGTCGATCAATCGCTCACCTGTGGAGTCGTATCTGTTCTGATGGGCGAGCGTCGCGCAGCCGCCCGAAAGTGACAGAGAAATCACAAGGGCGATGGATGCGATCCTCCAATGAGGACCGTTTCGGGAGTTTTTTCGCATCGTCAGACTCCAATATCGGCGCAGGTCGCGATAACGCGTCCGAGCATCACTACTGTCCACTATCGACGGGGTATGTCTCTGAGCTACACCCCCGATGCCGCCCAAACCTTCGTGCAACATGGATCGCGCTGCGAATAAATAGGTTTTGCGACCGAATTGATGGTTGTATGGATCGCGAGAGGGGCCTGCATCTTACGGATTATCGGCCCCGCAGCTCGATCTGATTTGTGGCGGCTCACCGGCGGCGTATCATCGTCGCAACGGGCGGGCCTTTGTGTGCCGAGGAGACCTAGTTTCGATGTTTAGCCAACTTCAATTCATGCGACTTCGTGCGGCCGAGAAGGCTCTCCGCGATGGTCGGATCGACGAGGCGTACCGACTTGCTTCCGCGCCCGATCTCCGAGAGCACAAGCGGAGTGTCGCGGTTCTTGCATCCCTCGGTGAAAAGTTCCTCGAACGGGCACGCGAGCATTACCGAAACGACAAATTCACAGAGGCCATGATGGACCTCGATCGTGCGCAGGCGGGCGGATATGCCCCGGCGGAGGTCGACGAGCTACGCGGATACGTCAAGGTCGTTTCGGCGGAGCAGCAGCGGCAGGATGTCTCGCGACACCGCCGAATTGATGCCGTTCAGAAGCGAATCGAGCGAGGATCGCTCGCAGCTGGGCGCGACATACTGGAACAAGCGGGCGAACACGACGTTGCAGCCAAAGACCTTCGTCGCAAGGTTGATGAGCGTGCCAGCGATGCTTCGAGAAACGTCGAGCACGCGGAACGATTGCTCAAAGCGGGCCAACTGAGCGAAGCAGCCCAGCGGGTCCGCCGCGCGAGAATCATCGACGCCCAGAGCGAAGCTGTCGCCCAAATCGAAGCCAGGGTGTGTGACGCTGTGCTGAAAAATGCAGCCAACGCCCTTCGCGAAGGAAACCTTCACCGTGCGTCAAATGAACTGGCCTGTTTGGGAGACCTCGGAAAGTCCCTACCGCAGAGGAGCGAGTTGAACGAACTGCTCGCCATCGCAGCGGAAGCGGGCCA
>JAJRUK010000255.1 GCA_024277835.1 Planctomycetota bacterium
GAACTTCTTGCTATACTCGTCGCCAAGTCCATCGACAATCTGCTCATCGCGACCCGTACCAAGCGTAATCACGCACAGCGACTGCGTCTCGCCGCGCTGAAAGAACGACGAACCATGCACGCGGGGAAGAACACCAACCTCGCACTCAAGCGGGCGAATCTCCAATAAGCCGCGGCCATCCGTTCGACGACCTTCTTTGACGACCATCGCGGAGATGATCTCGCCCTCGATCTTATCGACGAGGTTGCGAACGTCGTTCCACGAGTGCTCGGGCTTGTCGCAGTCAGCCGGGCAGTAGTCCGCCTTTGCTTCGTTGTAAACTTCCTTGACGGCAGCGTATCGATCCTGCTTGCCTTTGGTGTTGCGAGCGTTTTTCAGCTTGTCAGTGTACTTCTTGCGAAGCTCTGCCATGAGGGCGTCTTTGGAAGGCGGCGCGTTCCAGACTTTTTCCTTGCCGACTTTTTCTTGAAGCTCAGAGATCATCTCGCAGATTTGCTGGATCGCTTTGAACCCAAACTCGACCGCACCCGCGATGATTTCATCGGGAAGCTCCTGGGCACCGACTTCGATCATGTTGATCGCGTCCTTGTGACCCGAGAGAACCATTTCCATGGTCGTGTATTCCATCTGCTTGAGCGTCGGGTTCAGAACATATTCGTCGTCGATATACCCGATGCGAACCGCCCCGGACGGACCATCAAATGGCACCTGCGAAACGGAAAGGGCAGCCGACGCGCCAACCATCGAGAGAATGTCCGGATCGTTCACCTGATCCACCGACAGCACCATCGACTGGATCAATAGCTCATCGATGTACCCATCGGGGAACATCGGGCGGATCGGACGATCCGTCATTCGCATGGTGAGAATTTCTTTATTCGTCGGACGTGCCTCACGCTTGAAAAAACCGCCCGGAAACTTGCCCGCGGCGTAGGTCTTTTCGCGGTAATCCACCGTCAGCGGGAAAAAGTCCACGCCCGGACGGGGCGGGCCAGTGACCGCAGCCGACAGCACGACCGTATCACCATATTTCACAATAACCGCCTGCTTCGCGTATTTCCCAGTTTCGATCCGCAGCGTACGCCCGCCAATTTCTCGTTCTACAAACTCAAATCCCATTACTTACATCCACCTTGGTCTTCTTGACCTAACAACAACAAACCTATTTCTTCTTCCTACAACAACGCAATAGAGGCTACCCCGGATATCTGGATGAACACGCTTGAACATCCTCGAAAGAGGGCACCTCTCTCATTTATTCGGAACGTACGGGTACTTCGGTAGACACGGAACATCGAACTGAGGCGAATTGAACCGGTGAGACTCTTGCGAATTACTTTCGCAGGCCGAGACTCGCGATTAGTTTTTGATAACGAGGGCGATCGCTCTTTGTGAGGTACTTGAGCAGGCTGGCTCGCCGACCGACCATCTTCAAAAGCCCGCGACGTGCCGCGTGGTCCTTCTTGTTGATCTTGAGGTGCTCGGTCAGTTCCTGGATTCGGCTGGTCAAAATCGCGACCTGAACCTCCGGCGAACCGGTGTCCGTCTCGTGCTGCCGATATTGCGAAATTACGCCTGTTTTTGCCTCTGCCGTTATCGTCATGGTGAAACGCTAGCCCGGACCGCACTGTTCTGCTCGCCGGATTCCTCTTTAACTGCTTTCCTTGCAAAAGCTTACGTCAATTCTCTTTTCCTGTTTCCATACGCAGACTGGGAATGTAACCGCAACAGACCCCGTTTGCAAGACCCTTCTCACAATGATCTCGCGACTCATTTCTTCGGTTTCTTGGCAACCTTCTTCTTCCCGCGAGGATGGTTCAACGCTTTTTCGATATAGCTGGCCGCGTCGGGGGTCTTGCAGTTTGTCTCGCCGTGGTCGACATCGACCTTGCCGACGCGCTTCGCCGTGGCGATCGCGTGTTTGGCGAGGGTCGGGCGGAAAATTCCGATGGCGCAGATGGCCATGCTCATCGCGTGTCTTGCCCGATTCGCTGATTCATGAATCTCCTCCTCAATGACTTCCAGAATATGCAAACACGCCGCATCACTGATATCGACGTCGTGGTTCAGGCACGAAGCGAACGCAGAGTAGCCAGCCTGCCTGACGAACTCCTTCTTTGACTTCATCCACTTGGCGATCTGCGTTTGGGCGAACGCGGTCTTGGCAATCAAACCGGCGAAGTAGTCGGTGACCATGTAATAGTCGAGATCCTTGACCCATCGGTCGGCCACATCACCGGTCATCGCCGCTGGGTCCGCCACCATTGTCGCCAGAACCATCGCGTCAGTATTGCCCGAACCCCAAAGGGCGACCGCCAGGTCGTGGTTGGTTTTCAGACGCTTGGCGAGCTTCCCAAGGTTCGCACAGCTAACACCAAACGTATCCTCCCCCGCGCCGTGTCGAGAATAGACCTTGATATTTTGGGCCGTTCCAAGCTTCCTCAGTTCCGCCATCGTCTTCGCATAATCCATGTTGTCTTCGCTTAGTCGGTCGGCACGCCGCGTCCCGGGGTCCAGGGCAGCCCGGCCGCGTCTAACTGGCGCTCGAGGGCCGGTAGTTCGGTCCCGACGAGTTGGGTGAGTTTGCTCTTCAATTCTCCAAACTCAGCTTTCGCGGACTCGTAAACGTTTCGATGCTGCGTGGTAGGCCCCTGCTGCGACATGCGGATACCCATGCCGACTATGCCAAGTCGTCGCGAGATTGATACAGGCCCAGGGTCGCCGGCGCGCCAGCGACGCGAGCTACCGTTGAGATCGAGTTCCATCTCTGCCACGCGCCGCTCCATATCGCGAACGCGGTCGCCGAAGGTAGGGTCACCGATGGTCGAGCGGTCCAGCGTCGTGCGAATCGCTTTGAGGCGCTTGGTTGTCTCCGCGATGATCTTACCTACCGCACCCAACGATCGTTGCGTCGAGGCGTAGTCCTGTTTGAGCGACTCCACCGCGTCGGGTGTCATACCTGGTACCGTACCACCATCGTGCAGCGGAACGACCTCGAACGTTTGAGATTTACCAAGGTCGGTCCACTTGCCATCAACACGCTTTGCGAGATGAACCGAGTAGGTGCCCGCTGCAACCAGCAGCCCGTCGTCGCGGTTGCGCGTAGAACCAAACCGGTCTGGCTTTTTGCTAGGGGGTGACCAGGGTCTGGTCGATGGATGCGTGAGACTCCAGTTGATGCGGTGAATCCCCTTCTTGGCAGGACCGGTGAGGTGTCGAACGACGTTCCCCGCCGCGTCGCGCACGGTCAGCATGATCGCAGGTTTTTCCTCGCGCTTTTCCTCGCGCAGCGCGTCCCAACCGGGCGTAGGCGTGTCACCACCGCTCTTGGCGATCTTCTTTTCTGCCTTCTTACGTTTCTCCTTGCGCGTTTCGATGGAGTCTTTCAGATAGTACGTGAACGTCGCGCCGAACGCGGGATTGGGAGCGGCGAAAAAGCTAGCTCCTTGCGATGCTTTGGGACTAAACCCCATCATCGCCCGAGGTTTGTATCGCCACGCTTTACGCACCGGGAATAGCTCCGCCTCTTGCTCGAGCGATTCCGCAGAGACGTTGCGCAGCGCGGAATAGTCGTCCAGAATATAGAACCCGCGTCCGAACGTCGCCGCGACGACATCGTTCTCACGCTTTTGGATCACAAGGTCGCGGAACGGGATGTTCGGAGCACCGCCAGATAGCTTGATCCATTTCTCCCCGCTATCGACCGTAAAGAACAGGCCAAACTCAGTGCCAAGAAAGAGAAGGTTCGGTTTGACATGGTCTTGAACAAGTCGCCACACAAGGTGTCGCTCGGGCAGGTCGCCGGCGATAGACGTCCACGTCATTCCGCGATCCGTACTCTTAAGCACATAGGGGGTAAAGTCGCCAGCCTTGTGATTGTCAACGCAGACGTACACCGTGTCAGCGTCATACAGATCGGCTTTGATGTCGTTGACGAAGAAGTTTTCCGGGATGCCGGGCAATCGCTCGATCTTTCGCCAGTTCTGCCCGCCGTCTTCGGTCACCTGAATCAACCCGTCGTCCGTGCCCGCGTAGATCAGTTCCTCGTTCAGCGGCGATTGCGAAAGCGACGTGACCGTGCCAAACTTTGACATCGCCCGCAAGTCCCAGATCGCGTCGATGCTCCAGACTCGGTCCATCATCGGTTGCGTCAGGCGATCGAGTCCGCGCGACAGGTCGCCGCTGATCGCCGTCCATGTGTCGCCGCGATCATCGCTTTGCCAAACGCGCTGACTCGCAAAAAAGAGCCGCGCCGGATCATGCGGACTAATCAAAATGGGTGAGTCCCAGTTGAACCGGTCGGACTCCTCGCCCGGTCCGGGTTGTGGTTGAAGGTAGGTGACCTCGCCGGTTTTGAGATCGTGTCGCACCAGATTCCCCTGCTGCCATTCGGAGTAAATGATGTTGGGGTTGGTTGGGTCGATGGCTGGCTGATGACCATCGGCGAAGACGGTCAATCTCCAGTCAGAGTTGCGAATGCCCTGGAGGTTATCCGTGCGAGAGGGGCCGTGCTGCGTCGAGTTGTCCTGCGTGCCGCCGATGACGTTGTAAAACGGTTCGTCGTAATCAATCGCGACCTTATAAAACTGCGTCAGAGGGAGATTGGCAAAGAATCGCCAGTTCTTCCCAAGGTCATAGGTTTCATATAGACCGCCATCGCATCCGACGAGCAAGTATTCCGGGTTGATCGGGTCAAACGCGAGCGCGTGGTTGTCGCTATGCTTGTTCTTCTCGGTGACGCTACGGAACTTCTTGCCGCCGTCGTCGCTGACGTGCATCCGTACGTCCATCTGATAGATTCGGTCAAAGTGATGCGGGCAAGCGTAGATTTCCTGATAGTAATGTGCGCCAGTACCGCCTGAAACATAGTCGCTACGCTTCTCCCACGAAGCTCCGCCGTCCGCAGAACGATAGAACCCACCTTTGCCCTCAGGAAGTTCAATCGTCGCGTAGATCACTTCCGACTTCTGTGATGAGATCGCGAGTCCGATGCGACCCATGTCGCCCTTTGGCAAACCCTTCTTCAGCTTCCGCCAGGTTTTGCCCGCGTCGATCGATTTATGAATGCCAGACTCCGGGCCTCCGTTTATCAGAGCGGCGACGTTACGAAAATGCTGATGCGTCGATGCGTAAAGCACGTCCGGATTCTTCGGGTCCATGCGGACTTCGTTCACGCCAGTGTATTCTCCGGCGCTAAGAATGTTTTCCCACGTCGTTCCGCCGTCGCTCGTTTTGAACAACCCGCGCTCGCCGCCGGGCGACCAGAGCGGACCTTGCACCGCAACATAGACGACGTTCGAGTCGCGCGGATCGACAACGATGTTGCCAATGTGCTGAGACTCCTTTAAGCCCATGTTCTTCCACGAACCGCCGCCGTCCTCGCTTCGATAAATACCGTCACCAAACCCAACGTGCCGACCGCCCACGTTCTCACCCGTCCCGACCCAGACGACGTCCGGGTTGTTCGGGTCCAGCGTTATGCACCCGATTGAGTAGGATTTTTCGCTGTCGAAGACCGGTTTCCAGGTTGTACCGGCGTTCGTTGTCTTCCAGACGCCGCCGCTGCCGACCGCGAGATACCACGTGCCGCGCTTCGTCGGATGGACCGCGATGTCGGCGATGCGCCCCGACATGAAAGCCGGTCCGATCCCGCGCAGTTTGAGTCCGGTGAACGTCGCCGCGCTCATCGGGCCTTTGTCTTCGTCGGTTTCCGTCTTGTCCGTACCTGCAAACGCCGTTGACACGAGCAAGCACAAACACGATCCCAGTAGCAAAGCGTTGCGTCGATACACTTCTTTCTCCTCAGAATTAGCCAAACAAATCCGGACCGCTATCCTAGTGTTACGCTAGCTTTCGCACCACCGCTGACTCAGGGTGGAGTCATCCATTCCGTACGCCGCTTGCACCCGCTGACAACTTATTACAGACGTTTCGAGTCGTAGCTCCGTTTCCGACCGACGGATCAACGAAGTCGCACGGTGTATCTGCGTGGCACTGGAAGAGATTATTCATTGCGTGCAGCGTCCGTCTGATCGCGGTAAGTGCTTGCTGTGCGCAGGGATAGAGGTCGATGTCACGAAGGTGCGAATCGCTAACGAGGGAAAGCCTCGGCGTTTCCGCCATCAACGGGTAGAACCGCGCCGGTCGTCGGCGTCGCCGCGCTCGCGAAGAACACAACCGCGTTACCGACATGCTTCGCCAAGACCGGAACCTTCAGCAAACTCCGCTCGCGATAGAAATCCGCAAGATCGGATTCCTTCATCCCGCGACTCTTCGCTCGCTGAGGACCGACCGTTTCCCATAGACCCGACGGCGTCGAAGCATCGCCGAAAACTGCATCCGGTGTCACCATGTTGACACGAATCCCGTCGCCGGCAAGCTCCAGCGCCGCCACGCGACCAAGCTGATGGGCTGCTGCCTTCGACGCGCTATACGCCCCAAAATCCTTGCCCGGCCCCGCGACATTCTTACTCGAAATAACCACAAGATGCCCACCGATCGCCTGCCGCTTGAGTAAGCGAATCCCCTCGCGCATAAACAGCATGGTCCCCGTCGCGTTGATCTCTATCACACGGCGAAAGTCAGCCACATCCATCTCTTCGAGCGAACAGACGTGGGCGATCCCCGCGTTGGGGACGACAACGTCCACGCCGCCGAACGTCCGGGCGATTTCATCGAACCCATCGACGACACTCGCCTCATCGGTCACATCCATTTTCAATCCAAACGCGCGACCAGTGTTTTTCGCATTGAGGCGATCAACAACGGGCGTAAGTCGATCCGTATCAAGATCACTCAGCGCAACGTGAGCGCCCGCATCGACGCAGGCCTCTGCGATTCCCGCCCCAATCGCACCCGCTGCCCCGCTGATCGCAACGACGCGACCCGCAAGAGGTCGTGTATCCGGCGACGCAACCTTCGCCGTCTGCAACCCGCGAAACTCCATGTCGAACAAGTGCTTCTGTGAAAGCGGAACGTACCCGCCCATGCGATGCGCGAGCGATTGAACTTGTAGCGTATGCTCAGCAATGTCAGCCGCGACACAAGCGTCATGTTTTGTGTTGCCCCAAGCGAAAACGCCGGCCCCCTGGATCAACACGACTCGTGGTGAAGTGTCTGCAAGGTCAGCGTTGCAACCGAACTCGCGAAGATAGGATTCGTAACTCGCGCGGTAGTCGGCAACGCATTTTGCGAGCTGCTGCGAGAGTGTTTCATTGTCGCCGAGCGCCGGGTCGGTGAGTAATACTGGCTTGATACGTGTGCGGATGAGATGATCGCCCGTGATCGCCCCAGCGGATGCAAACGTCGCTGCTTCCGTACTGTTCAAGATTGCGAGCACATCGCGACTGCCGCGCCATTCGAGAATCGGTCCGATGCGCCCGCCGTCCCGCTCACAATCGCGTGCGAGAAGCCCTCTTAATGTCGGCGCGATCATCGAAGCGGCGGTCTTTGGTTCAACGTCGCTTTCAAACGAAATGGAAAGCGGCCTACCGTCCACGCGCGAGTCGATGAACCGCTCGCAGGCGTCCACAAGGTCAATATGACGTTCATAGGAAGTCCGTGCGTCATCCCCGAACGTCACCAGGCCATGCTGGAGCAAAATGACGCCTTCGCAGTCGGGCGTTCGATCAACGGCTTCCGCAACGGCCTTTGCAAGTGCGAAACCGGGCTTGATATAGGGCACAATCGCAACACGCGCCATGCGATCGCCAAGGGCAGAGCGAATCGCCGCCTCGCCGTCCTTTTGGTTCGTCAGGGTGAGCACCGCGTCGGCGTGGGAGTGATCGATATATCGGTGGGTGAGAAACGCGTGAAGAAGCGTCTCGATCGACGGCGTCGCACTTTTCGTATCGAAGAGATTGCAGCGACACTCGTTGACCATCGCCTCATCGTCAAGGTGACTGAGGACTCGAAGCGTTCGCAAGCGATCTAAATGAAGCGACGGAAGTTCATTCGGTTTGATCGTCGCGAGATCGCATCCGGACACCTTTACGCAGGCGGTTGCAACGGTTTCGCCAAGAACATTCTTAACTTCGGACTTTAGCGATACGTTGCCGCCGCCGTGTAGAACGAGCGAAGGGTCACGCCCGATCAACCGGGCTGAGTAGAGTCGCCGCGCGAAATCCTCACCGTGCGCCTCGCCCCATTGCGCGATGGCCTGCCGCTCGCCGGATTCACTCCAAAGGCTTTTCATAGGCGATTCACATTAGCAGTCTGCTGAAAAGCGAAGTTTTTCTATGTGGCACCGGTTTTTAACCGATGCTAGACTTTGCAGCATGAGAGATCGCACCGGTTGCAAACCGGTGCCACACTTTTTTGACAGCTGGTTAGCGGGCCACGGCGGTTGGCTGATCCGTCGCCGCGCAAAACGCATCCCACGCATGCGCATCCGACTGACCCTCATGCACGATGCTCCGCACCGCTTGAATCATCTGCACAGGCCAGCGCGATTGAAAAATGTTGCGTCCCATGTCCACACCCGCCGCCCCCGCGGAGACCGCATCAAACGCGAGCTTCAGCGCGTCACGCTCTTCGATCTTCTTGCCGCCAGCGATGACAACCGGAACCGGACATCCGTTGACGATCTTATCGAAGTCGTCGCAGTAATACGTCTTAACGATCTGTGCGCCCAACTCGGCTGCGATGCGACTTGCCAGACCGAGGTATCGCGCATCGCGCACCATTTGCTTTCCGACAGCGGTCACCGCGAGCGTTGGGATTCCATACTTTTGCCCGTCGTCGCAAAGTCGCGACAAATTCTTGAGTGTCTTTTTCTCGTTGTCCGACCCAACGAAAACTGAGATCGCCATCGCCGAAGCGTTGAGGCGAATCGCGTCTTCGACCGAGACCGTAAGGTCTTCCGATGAGAGGTCATCCTTGAGCACGCTCGTCCCGCCAGAGACGCGCAGGACAATCGGCGTCCGCCCCGCGGCGTCGATACAGTTCCGAAGAACGCCCCGCGTGAGCATCAGCGAATCGGCATAGCGCAGCAGCGGCGCAACGGTCTCGCCGGGCTTTTCGAGTCCGGTCGTTGGACCTTGAAAATAACCATGATCCACGGCAAGCATGACGCATCGGCCACTCTCAGGCTTAATGATGCCCGCCAGTCTATTTTGCATTCCCCAATCCATTGCATTTTCTCCATGATCGAGTTCGGACACGTTGACGCTAACACACCGCCACTCGTTTGCAAGCCCAGGTCGCAGTCGCTTACTTCCGGTGAACTAGCTCGGCAAGTTCCTCTTGTCGCATTATCTTTGCTGTGATCCCAAACGCTGCAACGCCGACTGCCACCATCACCACCACGCGCGCCACAGGATGGCCGATTAGAGGATTCGATATCGGCGCGAACGCAACCGTCGCCGTCAGTGCAATCCCCATAACCGCCGTCGAAACCAGCGTCCGCGCGAGGCTCTTCCACAATAGCATCCACCGCACGCCAGGAACATTGGGTCTCAGCAACACCAGGAGCACCGCGACCTGTAAAAACGCACAAATCGCAGTCGCGAGCGCCAGGCCGCTTTCCTCCATCACCTGCACCAGCGCAAGATTCATGGCGAGGTTCACCGCGACCATAATAAGAGCGACCCGCGCGGGCGTGCGACTGTTGTGCTGAGCGTAGAACGTGCGAATCACAACGTGCTGCGTAAAGTACGCCGCGAGTCCGAAACTGTAGAACATCAGCGCCGCAGAACACCGCACCGTGTCGCTCGCTTTGAAGTCGCCGTGCTGATAGAGCGCGGCGATCAATGGCTGAGCGACAAACGCCAAACCGACAGACGCCGGAATCGCCAAAAAAAGAGATGTGCGCACACCGTGCTCAAAGACATGGGCCAGACCAGCGCGATCGCCTTCGGTAGCGCACTTTGTCAAAACCGGGAAGATCGCCGTCGCGATCGCAATCCCAAACACGCCCAGCGGAAGCTGATAAAGAAAATGGGCGAATGAGAGGATCGCAGGTCCGCGCTGTTCGCCGTCAATCTCGACGAACCAATACGCGATCAGATTATCCGCGAGCGTATTGATCTGCACGGCAGATAGCCCCAGCGCCATCGGTGCCATAAGCCCCATCACCTCGCGCAACTTGGCGTTCCCTCGCCAGTTCGCGAAGATCGGAAAAAACGAGAGCTTTCGCAACATGAACAGGCTCACGAGCAGTTGTAACACGCCCGCACCAAGAACCGCATAGCAGACAACCCGCATCATCTCCGCATCATCCAGCCCGGCCCCCATCGCGCCGGCGGTCACCGACACAATGACCGCGAGATTTAAGATGCAGGGAACCGCCGCCGGTGTCGCGAAGTGTCCTCGCACGTTGAGCACCCCGCCGATGACTGCCACCGTGCAAATCATCGCCGCGTATGGAAGCAGAAGTGCGGTCATCGATAGCGCAGCGTCGCCCGAGAAAAATCCCCACGCGGCAACAACAATTTCGCCAGCCACGATGCCGCCAGCGAGCACAAGCACCAGCGAAACGAGGATGGACCCGACGAGCTTTCGCGAGGCGTCCTCTCCATCAGTCTGCAACGTCTTCGTCAGCACAGGGATCATCGCCGACGAGAGCGCCCCCTCCCCAAAGAGTCGGCGGGCGAGGTTGGGCACCTGAAACGCAATCCGGTAGGCTGACAGCAGCTCGCCCGTCCCGAAGAAGTATCCAAAGAGGCACTCTCGGGCGAGACCCAGAAGCCTCGACAAGAGCGTCAGCCCGGCAATCACCCGGACTGAAGAAAGAAAGCGAGCATGTGTGGCCATAGACAAGTCAAGGTAGACCGCCCGAGCACCCGATGCAAGAACCTGCGGCGTCGCTGGCTGCTGCGGTAATCCTGTGAGAAGCTGGACTGGTCGGTCGTGACGGGGTTGTGAGGTCGGTTGGGGTGTCGGTCGGGGCTGGTCGGGGTTGGTCGGATGGCCAAAGAGGTTGACATCTGGTCGGGCGGCGGTTGGAATCGTGTTTCACGAGGCGGTCGGAACCGCCCTAATCCGGTGAATGGAGAATTTCGCAGATGGCTCACATTGTTGCCGAACCATGCATTAAGTGTAAGTACACGGACTGCGTCGCGGTCTGCCCCGTCGATTGCTTTCACGAGGGCGTAAACTTCCTGGTCATCGACCCGGACACCTGCATCGACTGTGGCCTGTGTCCGCCGGAGTGCCCGACGACGGCGATCTTCGCGGAGGAGGATCTGCCCGAGAAGTGGGCCGATTACGTCGAGATTAACGAAAAGTACACGCCCGATTGGCCCGTCATCGACGCCCAGAAGGAACCGATGGAGGGTGCAGACGAACAGGCGAAGATCGAGGACAAAAAGGACCAACTCGACCCCGGTGCGTTCGGGGGTTAGTCCCAGAAGGTCCGTGAAAAGGGGTCCTGTCCAGTGCGCGATTCGATTCGTACCAGGGACAGGTCCATCTTGCCGTTTTGTGAATGCAATCCGCTTGACGCACCTTGAGCGGACGTTAAGATTCCACGTCCGGCTCGCGCCGCGGGACTCATCCGGCGACGCGAAGACCGACTTTGAAAATTAGGGGCCGTAGCTCAATTGGTTAGAGTACCGGACTGTCGATCCGGACGTTGCGAGTTCGAATCTCGTCGGCCTCGTCCCTTGAAACCCCTATTTTTGTAGGGGTTTTTTCATGTGACTCGCCTTGGCACTCCCGACTTTCGTCTTGTTCACCACCCTCATTTGCGGCTCGTTGCGAGGGGGTGCGAGACGGTTCTGCAGCGCATTCTGCAGCGCTTTCCGTGACCGAATTCCACAGGCTATCGGGGATTGTGAGATAATGTTTCTCGCTCACGTCTTGAGAGTGTCCCATCCATGCATCGACGGCATATGCGGGGTGCGTTTGCTTCCACTCTGTAGCACATGACTGACGCAGAACCTGCCACGGCCTCGGCCACGCATCAACCTCCGCCCGCTTCAACGTGGCAAAGAACTCCGTCCGCAGAGTGCTCTTGATCGCAGATAGCCGTAGAACGCCCTTCTGTCCCTCGTGTGCGTCGTCAAAGGCATCTTGGATAAGTTTTGCCAGCTTTGGCACCATGGGCACAAGACGGCGTTTATGACGCTCGTACCGCTCGGTCTTGGGGGAGAACACGGACAGGCGGAGTTTCTCAAAGTCTACGTCAGCCCAAGTCAGTCGGTGCGTTTCGCTCGGAACCCGAAGACCAGCAAGACGCGCCAACCCAAACAGAGCTTTCCACTGAGTATCCTCACAGTGTTCCAAGATATCATCCGTTTCGCTCGGCGTGATGTATCGCCCCCGCTCCGCTGCAACCGCCGAGCTTGCAAGCTTCTTGAACGGGTTGCGAGTTATCAACTCTCGGTCCAACGCAGCACCGAATATCGACTTGGCATTACGGACATGCTTGCGGACTGTTGCATCAGATCGCTTCTGGGGCGTCTCGCGCCCGGCTCGCTCGTAGGGTTCCGCCAACCACGCACGCCAGCTATGGGCTTCATCCGGAGTCACCCGATCGATCGGTGAGCCACTGCCTAGCTTCTCTCTTAGGAGTGACGCTGTGAATTCCAACTCAACAATAGTCGCAGGCTTCAACTCAGACCTCCGTTGTCCGATGTACTTCGTCGTCCAGATTTCCAACGTCGGCGAAGTCGGTTCCGGTGTGCGGGGTTCGACAAGTCCCACCGTTGCGAGCTTGGCGTGCATCGAGTCGGGAAGACCTACCAGCCACGTCGAAAGCTCAACGCTCAACGCCGTGTTGGTTATCGAGCAGGAAACCAGTAACTCCACTTGGTTCTTGAACACGCGGGCGTTCGCTAGGCCAATCTTGCCGAGCCGGATCGTCTTCCGATCGCCTTCGCCGTTTGTGAATTGGATCGCCCTCGATGGGGATTTTCCGTTACCTGTTTTGATCAAGCTTGCCATGTCATTCTTTCAAAGAAAACCACACCGCTGCAATGGAAGGGGTGCGGTTGGTTGTCCGCTACTCCACTTCCGCCGCTTGCTGGGGAGCAACCTGTACGCTCCGCCACGGAAACGCAATCGTCGATCCATCGTCAGCAACGTGGTCGTCATCTGTTAGTCCATCAACTCGAACCCAACAACCTTGCTTTCCTACCTCGACGATACTGTCCTCGATGTCCTCGCGCTTGTCGATGATGGCTGCTAGTTTGTTGAAAATGATCATCCCGCCTTCTCCAGAACCTTGCGAATTTTCGCGGCGCTTGCTCGATGCTGTGCTGCCTGATCCGGGTTCACGTTTTCACACTTCGCAGCTAGATCCTCAAGGCGACCTGCGAAAGCGAGCGGTTGCCAACCGTCGGGAACCGATTCTGTTAGAAGATCATCATCGCTGGCAATCTCTGGGGCTGTTTCTTGCAGTCCTCCACCCATCCCTGAAACATTGCCACGGTTGCCAACATTGCCAGCGCCCCCGTTTTCGATGCCGTTAGGCCGGTTTTTCGGCTGGCAATCTTTGTGGTAATGGCAATGTTGCAATGATGGCAATCTTTCTGGTGCCAGCCCGTAACGAAAACAGAGCGTCTCCCCTCGGTCCCGTGTGAGGCGGTAATATGTGCCACCGGCATCGCGTTCGCGTTGAAGTTCTAGCGCCCCCTTCATCAGCCAACCGACCTTGTTAGCGCTAATCGAATCCCTCAACCGCGACACGTCCGGTTCGCCGTCACGCTCGAAACCCATCTCTCTCGCCCGACGCCGATTGAACTCCTGCGCTACAGTACCTGGCCGTACAACGCCGTCATCGCTCACCAAGTCGAGAATGACGACAAATATCTCCCCTGCTAGTGAGTCGCCTCGCGATGCTTGGAGTCCGCCCTGTTGTTCGAGGAGCGCTTCAATAATCCGCGCGCGTCCATCGTCTCCGGCGATTGCAAGTAGCGGGGAACCGATTTGGTTCCCGCGATCTTCGAGTCGGGAGTCGTGATGTTCGGGATTAACTGCGAACGAACTTAGTCGGAGGAACCGCCATCCAAGTAGTCGGTTCCGGAGAGCTAATGCCTCAGCATCGAACCTTGCGCGCGGCAAGTTGAGCGGGATATCGTCCCGCGTTCTTTGAGTCATCCGGATCGAGAGTGTCCTGGATTCGCTGGCGTCGTCTCCTAGGCCCTGTCGCAATGCGAACAGCTTCGGCCCGAAACAGCGAAATGCCTTCGGCTCGCTGCCTTCGCCGATGCATTTGATAATTGGCCTATTTCGCTGGAAGCCTTGGTTGATAATTTTGGCGATCTCGGAAGTTAACTCGCTATCCCGCCGATGATCGAATTCGTCGCAAACAAGGGTTCCGCCGAAAAGATCACAAAGTCGGAGCGTTGCTGCTGCCGTGGAGCCACCCCCGGCGAGAATTGGGCGATAGCACAGTGTGCCCACTGTCTCAAGTGCTCGACTCTTGCCGCGACCAGCATCTGAGGTCCGAAACGCCATGTACGGGATTTCGTCAAAGTCATCATGTACCCACGAAAGGAACACATATTCCGTTGCGATTTCCGCTGCCTCGCCCGGAAGTTCAACGTAACGGTGAATGAATGCCAATACATCGTGGCGAAGATTCTGCTCGTCTTCAACAACGATCGTTTCCGTTGGAACGAATACCGTGCCTGGTACGCTTCCGCCTGGCGTCACAATGCCCTGCCAGCTAGGGGGCGTTACGAGCGTCTGTCCCCCGAGCATGATCCGGTCAGCCCGTGTGTACGTCTCGGCGTCCCTATTGAAGATGATGAAATCCGGCTCGCCGAGTTCTAAGTTCCAAGCCAACTCGGCGATCATCCTTGCATCGGCATACGTCGCACCTGGAAAGATTTCGCCCCCGCCGTCATCTTCGTCGCCGGAAGTAAGCTCCAATTCCTCAATCGCAAGCTCTATGTCAGACACTTCAACTGCCGACCCGCTACGGAGTCGTTCATCTTCGGCGAACGCTGTTGCGAGCTTACGTCGGGAATCACGCGATCCGAGCGTCGTACGTCCGTTGGTAACGGCGTGTCCGTTGACGCTTGCCACGATCAGAATCGCCTGTTTGCCTTTTGGGGTAGCTGTTAACTCGAATGGTAGGTTTGCTGTTTGCATTCTTTGTAATCTTTCGTGATTCGTCTAATGAAATGGATTCCGCCATGCGGCGTAGAACGTCTTTGACGAGTTCCCGACACTCGGTCGCTTTCCGATCGTCTGCCGCGTTCCGCACAGCCAGTGCATAGTCCTCGTGGCAGTTCTTGTCGGTTCGGACGCCAATGACAACATCGAAAATGTCGTCCATCGTTACCGTGAAACCATGCTGCCGCGATACTCGGGCACACTCAGGGACATCCAGCGGCTTACCGGCTTCTGCCGATTGACACGCATAACTGAAAATCGCAGCACAAGCTTCATCCTCAAAGTCGTCAGTGCTCAAACCGAGCACGACGGCTGAGTCGTGATTCGCAACTGGGTCCAGCCACAATGTGGATGCGAATCGGCGTTCGACGGTAATGGTGGCCGTGTTGGTTAATTCCATCGAGGATCACCCCCGCCGCGATTTGCTTTCGAGTGGCGTGCTGCGGTTGCGGCGTAGTGTGACGCGAGCTGAACGTTGCCAGAATTTATCGCCCGACACAGAAGGTCGAGGACTTTTCTGTATGTTTGCAAGTCTCGAATTGGACGAATAGCCCGACGCAGTTTATTATTATTTTTGTACAATTATTTTTCTCCACGCCGCCCGGCTGCACTAACAGCTGGGCGGTCTTTTCTTGAGTTCCTATTTTCCTGCGATACAGCGATCGAGTTCGGACTGTCGCCATCTGAGGATGTTTTCGGATTTGATCGGGGCGGGGATTTTCCCGTCTTTAACCCATCGCCTCCGGGTCACGGGCTTGATCCCAAACAATGCCTCGACGTAATTTGCTGTCCGCAAGCGATCTCCGGTAACTGGCTCTGTCATGGTTGACCTCGCTTCCTTGGTTAAGATTTTCTTTTTGCGATCCACTCGCGAATATCTTCGATGTCATAACGAACTGCTCGCCCGATGCGGACACGCGGGATGTCGAGTCCCCACAATGTGCGCTCAGATATCGCGAGCATCGTAGCTGCCGCTTTTGCGTTCACGAGAATTTGCTCGGACTGCCGGTTACTTGTCATCGCTGGTCACCTTCGCACTTGCTCCCGGGCGATGGACTGCGCGATCGAGTGCTCGGCGGAATATCTTCGCCGTTGTGCTGCTTGGGCCGATCTCTCGTTCGGCTTCGGCAAGTGCCGATCGAAGTTCAAGTACTGATAGCTCACTGATCTTTCTGCATCTGATCATGAGCGGAAGTTAAGCAGAAAAGATGGATGGGATGTTGTGGACCTACGCTGCACCTGCGCGTCAACCTTTCCGGAATCCGCGTTTTGGCACCGCTGTGTGGTGAAAATTGGTGAATGTTTCTTGGCGACCTACGCGGCCCCTACGTGATGCGAGCTTGCATGGCTTTGATATGGGATGCTACCGTAGGATCACTAACGAGGTAAAGATATTTGGCTTCGCCGCTTTTGGGAGCATCGTTCTCGACGTAGGCACCTCAGAACATATCCTTCTTGCGAAAGCGACTTAAGCGAGCTTCGAGGGTGGGCTGACGGTCGGTAGGTATCGAAAACTTTGACACGATATCTCTGCAGGAGAAATAGCCACCCACTGATGGTTCCGGGGCAGTGTATTCCGCAATTGGGCGTGGTAACGGGATTGCTGATGCTTCACCTCCATGCCCAGTCCAAAGGAATTCGAGAAGATCGGCGACGTTCTCCGGCGTGTCGAGTTCTTGGATTTCGCGGACGATGTCTGATGCCTTACGCTGCTTCGCGATTGCGTCCGTCCAGTCCGATTCTGTCGTGCAACTCGCTGAATCGCTACCAGCTACTCGGCGCTCGTTCAGTAGCTCGTCGCACAGGACAGGAAGGTGCTGCTCAATCGCCTTTTCTAGCTGCTCGCGGGACGCCACAAGCTCAGTCCCAAATTTCCGTGAAATCCATCGCGCACCGGATGACCATGCGCGTGATTTCTCGTGCGGCGTACAAGGATCGCTGTGATTCTCGCGCACGATGGCTTCGGCTTCACAGGTTGCATTTATGACGAGTTCCGCAAGGGCTGGATGATCCAAGAGTTGAAGTTCTCTGTTCTCGTCAAGGAGAGTTCCGGGCAAAAGGCTGGTGAGTTCGCCGTCTGATGCGTTTTTCGCGAGCTTGGCCAGTTCAGGCAGTTGCATGGGAGTCGCCAACCGCTTGGCGCACGTTGGAAGTTCTTGTGCAACCTCTGCCTGGAATTCCGTCTTGAGCCGACAGTCGTACTTGTGCAGGTCGGTGAAAATATCGAGCAGTTTCGGGGAATTGTTCATTTCGCATCTTCCTTGAAGCAGGACCGCTCACCGAGTCGTCTTGCGGAAGATGCGAGCAAGGCGACCCGGTGAGCTACGCGGCAGCTAACCGCAGCCCTCACCGCAATTCTATCTCACCGAACACCGCCTCGCCAGCACAAACACCGCAATAGAATGCTGTGAAATGATTGGATAGGCACAGGTAATTGCGGTGACGTTCCGACAGTGTTCCCGATATCTGTAAACCATATGTATGTAGTAGGCGCTTTGTTCATAGTTTTGTGAGATATTGGTCCGGCGTACCTATTTTGGACGGTGTTTTCGCGAGTGTCGGAGCGCGGCACGGGTGATATTCTAACAATTACATCGACGTTGTTAGGATATTATTCAATGCTCGGTGGTGTGGTTGGCTAGCCTACGTCGCCTCCCTCCGTGGGCGCGTGCGGTAATACGTTTGGAGACATTCCGCCATTGTGACGCTATAATCAGGACGTAATGAAACATTTTGACTTCACAATACAGGCCAATGTGCTCGGGACTACTGACTCGTTTCTCGGCAGCATCGACTGGACGAAGCGCAGACAGGTAATTCTTTTTCTCCGTGAGCATCGGGCGAGAAGATTCGTCAAAATGCGCACCTTCCTTCAGCACCAAGTTAAGAAATGCTGGTATCCGGCGCGATCCTACACCGTTCCGATCGAGTGCGCATACGATCTAGGCAGAGCTTTGATCCGCGCATCGGATGGTGAGCAGTTTACCGAAACACCCGATTGGTGGCATGATTTTTTGGAGCAATACGACGCGCTTCCCCGCTACGGCACTAACGCTCGGAAGTACCCAACCGCTTCAAAATCTGACTGACGCTCTGGTGTGACCAAACTCGCTTTCCGAATTTCGTTTCGATTCCTTGCTCGGTTAGTTCCGCTGCGATCTGCTTGAGCTTCGCCCCGCGTTTTCGCATCGAACGGATCGTCGTAATCGCCGCTTGCTCGGACTTGTTCCGAACCAGCGTCTTACCATCACCGTTCAAATCCCAGCCAAACGGAACCGTCCCGATGCACTCACCGTTGCGTCGCTTGTGGTCGAGTGCCGCACGGGTACGCTCGCTGATAATGTCACGCTCGAATTCCGCCAAGACCGCCAGCATCCGAAAGACCATCTTTCCCGCCGCGCTGGTCGTGTCGATCTTCTCGGTCAGCGACACCAGGTCCGCACCGGCTTTGTCCAACCGTTCCGCAATCTCTATCGCGTTTCGTGTCGAACGCGCCAGCCGGCTAAGACTGTAGACGATGAGCGCCCCGCCTTTGGTCTTACAAACACGATCCAACGCTAGCTGCAACCCAGGGCGGTTATCCGCTCGTTTCCCGCTTATTCCAGCATCGTCGAACACTTCCACAAGTCGGTATCCATCCGCATCGCACCATTTTTTGATACGCTCGCGTTGTGCTTCCAGACTCACGCCGTTGTCACGCTGGTCGGCGGTCGAAACTCGAACATACCCGATTGCTTTGGGTTTCATCATCGCTTCCCCTTCTAGGCTGCTGCCTTGCTCCGGGCGAAACGACGCAACGCATCCGGTAGCTGGTCCACGCATTCGCGAATGTTGTTGCCCGATCGAATGTCGGTTCCGTATTTTCCCTGAACGTATTTCAAGAAGTCGAAACCGCTTGGAACGACGATCCCAATATCATCCGCAACCCGCGACAAGTGCGCCGCAATCGCTTTCGCATCGGGTTTGCGGAATCGGAACCGACGCCAGCGAGAATACAACCCGTCAACATCATCCGCCCAATTCACGCTGGTCGTTGTCCCTATGACCAGAACATGACTCGGAAGATTCTCCAACAACCCCAAGAGCAACCGCATACAATCCCGGTTCAAGTGTTGAATCTCGTCGATGATGAAACAGCGCCGCCCCTTATCACCGCCCCAGCCATAGGTCCGCATTGACAATTCCAATTCACGCATATCTGCCACGAGAATCGACCGACTATCAATCCGTTCGATCGCGAAGTCGCTACAACCGAGCGCTCGCGCCGTGACGTAGGCTGCGGATGTTTTCCCGCAACCCGCGATCCCGTCGGATTCAAACAGCCAGCGCTCACCGCAACCATCAAACAGCCACGAGTCGCCGCACGCTTCGCGGACCTCGTCGATGGTCGATTGCCCGATGAATTCATCCCAAGTGTTCGGCCTATATCGTTCGGAAAGCATTTTTGTTTATCCCTTCGGAAAAGACCCGAGCGCCGAAGCGCCCGGGTCGTTTTGGTCAATCTTTACGCAACCGCCTTGCGGTCTTGTGCTTTGACGCAATCGTCGATGATCGCGCGGGAAGTCTTGGCGATCCGGTCCATCGACTCACGCATCGCCTTACCGTCACCGCTCCAAAGCGCGA
>JAJRUK010000256.1 GCA_024277835.1 Planctomycetota bacterium
CCTTTGCAAGATTGGCTGAGTCGGGCGCTACGATAACGTCGCCGTCGCCGGGTGGTGTTTTTAATTGGGAAAAGTCGAGCATCGCGGTGGTGTCTTCGATGCACAAGGAACCGGCGTAGTCGGACCGGGCGGGGTGATGCAAGTTGTCAGGGTCGGGGTCGGAGTCGGGGTCGGGGGTTGGGTTGTGGTGATGGTCCGGGTTGAGCAGAGTGATTGGCTCATCTCCGCCTCGAAGACATCGATGTAGTGCTGCAGTCGTGCTTCGGGATCGTCGAGAAAACCGCCGAAATGTCGGTCCGGGTCGTTGTAGATCAGCCGAACGGGCAACTCTTCAACGCGAAGCCCGGCCCGCACCGCCTGAACCCAGAACTGCATCGGCATCGCGTAACCCGGCACTGTGATATCAATGCAGGACAGCGTCGCGACGCGGTACGCTTTGAATCCGCAAAACGCGTCCGTCAGCGACAGACCCAGCCGATCATTCAGCATCGCGGATATCTTGGCGTTAATCGCTCGCCGATCCTCCGGGGCAAGATCAGCGTCAAATCCGTCGGGATACCTCGTTCCGCTGACAATATCAGCGTCGTCCTTCTCCGCCGCCCGAACAAAATTCGGGATAAACGACGCCTCGTGCTGCTCATCGCAATCCATCGTCACAAGCCACCGAAAACCACGCCGAATCGCGAACGAAAAGGCGTCCGACAGGCTCTTTCCGTAACCACGGTTGTCGGCGTGGGTAATGATTTCGATCCCCGCGTGCCGACGTAGCAGATGGGGCGTGTTGTCGGTCGATCCGTCATCAACGACCAGAATGTTGTCAGAAAAGCACCGTGCCGACTCTAGGACGCGGTCCAGGTACGTTTCCTCGTTGAAGATGGGGATCGCGAGAAGATGGTCAGTGGGCATAGCCAAAGGTTCCTTACGTAATGATAACTCGCCTAATAGCAGCCCGAACAAGGCGTGCAGCACACGCCGATCCTACGCCTCCCCCCGCGGCAAGGCAAGTTTCACAGGCGGAGGCGACACGGTGATGTTACGGTTACCTGAACGACTCGGTTCGCGCCGACAAATTCTTACGATGCTCGTTGCTGGCGGGATTGTCATCGGGACGTTCTCCGGGTGTACACAAGTGCGCCGTTTTCGAGCGAAGCAATACGTCGCCTCGGGCGAAAAACTCATGCATCAGGATGATCTCGAGTCCGCGCTCGTCGAGTTTCGGACCGCTGCCCAACTCGACCCGCAACTCGCCCTCGCCCACTCGAACATGGGTACGATCTATCGCCGCCTGGGCGATTATGAGCTGGCGATCGACTCTTTTGTCGAAGCTCTTCGACGTGACCCGTCGTCCTTCAACGACACGTTCAACCTGGGTCAGCTCTACCACTTTACAAAGAGGTTAGCCCAAGCCATCCAAACCTATTTGCACGCGATCGAACTTGACCCGGCCGATTTCGATGCCCAGTTGAACCTTGGGGTCTGCTATCAACAGTCCGGCGAGCAACCCATGGCCATCGAGCATTTTGAAAAGGCGATCGAGATTGATAGCGCGAGTCCGCACGCCTTCGTCAACCTTGGCGTTGCGCTTCATGCCCAGCGCCGTTATTATGAAGCGATCCGCGCCTTTAATGAAGCCATCGAGCGCGACCCCGCTCAGCCACAAGTGCTCGTCAACTTGGCACGAACGTATATGAGCCAAAACCGTCACAAGATGGCCCGGCTGACTTTGCAACATGCGATCAAACTCGATTCAAACCTCGCAGCAACGCATGAGGCCCTCGGCTATTGTCTTTTTAAGACACGCGATTTCGGAGCGTCAGAGCGGGCGTACCAGCAAGCCTTGACGTGCGACGACCGCCTCCCGCGCGCACACGCCGGTCTCGGTTCGATCTACATGGTGGGTTTCTTGAAAGATAAAACGAGGGTTGAGCTTCGCGATCGAGCGCTCGAGCATTGGCATCGATCGTTAGAGGCGGACCCGCATCAACCTCGCGTCAGAAAACTCATCGCCCGCTATCAACCCAAAGACGCACCGCAAGATCGCGAGCTACTGAGTCAGTTATCCATGCCGTGAGGCCGGCAGCGGTCAGTCTGAAATGTCGTGACGCACGACGCGCCCTTGCTCTAGCACGCGCGTAATTGTTGCCTCGATCGAATCTTCGAGAACAATGGCATCATCGCGACTGACGTGCAGCTGGTTCTCACCCAGCGCCCCCGGATGATCCTCAAGCCCGTTCGCCCCAACCAATACAAAGTCAGCGGCGGCTCTGAGTCGGAACGAATCGGTGACGATCACACGAGTCGATTCAAAGCGAATCTCACGCGTATAGCGATCACCGCTCGGACAAAGACCTAGCCACTTTCGAGCGAGCCTTGGCGATCGCACCGCCCTTTTCCCCGCGGCCGCCAACCCGGACCGGACGAAACCGTCATCGACGGCGAACGCACCAGAGAGCTTCACTGTCGAAGTATCTTCGCATGAGTCGAAGCAGTCTGCGATCGATTCCGACGTCAGTGACGACCCACCGAAAACCGCTCGCAAGCCATGATCTTCTTGCGTCTGCCTGCTACCCGCCCAACGGATTCGAACCGCACCACCCCTGCGACGATCCACCAGCGCGTCATACGCGTCTGTCCGATGCACACAAATCCCCGCGTCGTCCTCGGTTCGCAGCGCGTTCGAGAGGCCCGGCTGGGTTGGTGTTCCCAAACGACCGACCGCGCCCGCTCTTAGGCAAAGAGCAACGCTAGGACCAACCATCGCCACCAAGTCTTCGCCCCACGACAAGAGAACGCTGGCATCCACACGCCCAATCGCTGCCCGACCTAGCGATGCAAGCCCCGAACCCCTACGCCCTGACGGATCGATCGATTCAGCGCCAAATGGCAACGAAAACGGAAGTCGCAGCACATTGCGAAGTCCCCCGATCGCTCCGGCACGATCAACCGCGAACTCGAGCAACTCGCCCATCGCGCGAAGCGTTGCGCCGAGAAAATCCCATTTGTGAGCGGCGTACGTGCGTGCCAGTGGATCCAGAGCCGCGGATACAAGGCTAAGGTCGCCGCAAGTGGTCGCCCCAAACCAACCGGGAATCCCGCCGGCAGCGCAAAGCGACCTCGCCCGAGACTCTGCCACGGCGGTCAACTGATCATCACCAAGAAGCACCCCGCCGCCAGCAAGCGAAGCAACGACGCGAGCCTCAATCCAAGACGGAAACCCCGAGCAAGACGTAAGCCATTCAAGATGAGCCGCAAGATCGCGCGTCAGAAGTGATGTACGAAACTGCTCGCACTCGCTCAAGAGCACGACCACATGATAGGTACTCGCCACAGTGAGCGAATCGCGGCGAAGATTGCGAGCACGCGGTCGACCGTCCCCGCCGTGCGACAGTTGCCACCCAACCAACGCTGACTCGACCGCGCTCACCAGCGATCGATCAACACTCCCATCTCGCCGCCCCTCGCATTAAAGCGCACTCGCAAGCGCAGCCGCCGTCAAGTGAAACAATCCGCGAGCCTGGGATGCGGGTCGCTTGCGCTCCAGCGCACCGGGAGCGGCTGCAAGAACGCGACGCCAACGTGGAAACATCGCCGCCGCAAGCGAACGATAGGCTCCTGCGTTGGTGTCGCCGCTCACCGAGATCGCTGGCACCCTATCGATCGTCGCCACAAACGGCGGCGTGAAATCCAGCGCAGACACCCCTGCAGACTTTGAGTCCCCGGGAAGAACTACCTGCGCTGCATCGCTCGCGTGCGACATACTTGCTCCGAACTTCGCGGGGGTCATTAGACGACAAGCGACACCTCGCGACTTATTCCATGCAGGTCTATCGAACGATCAGCGATACGAAGTGAGTGCGGTGCCGGAATGCGAGCCGTCAGTCCGATGTTTTCCGCGGCGGAACGGGGTCAAACCCGCCCATCCCGAACGGGTGACAGCGCGACAGGCGCTTGATTGCAAGAATGCCCCCGCGAACAAGCCCATACTTTGAAAACGCCTCGGCGGCGTACTCGCTACAGGTGGGGTGAAACTTACAAGACCCCAGCAGGAAGGGGCGAAGCAGCGACTGATAGCAGCGGATCAAAAAGACCGCGAATAGCAAGTGTAACGGAAGCTTTCTTGTATTATTGATTTTTCTTGCCACGTCGCAGCCTCGCGGCGCGCAGGCGGTTTCATGATTTTGGCCGCGCCGTTCCGCAGCCGAAGCTTACAACAACATCGAAAGAATCGCCACAAGCACAGACGCACCCACCGTCCCCAAGGCAAGCCACCCGATCGCGACGCGTGGACGCTCCCCGATGAACTCAAACGGCTCATTGATCAGCTCAAGGAATCGAGCACAGGCCCCTACGACCAGCAACATAATCCCCGAAACCTGCCCGCGGACACGCTGAGAAACAGGAACCTTGTCCGACTTAGGGGCCACCTGTTCATCCGATGCTTTTTCCGGTGGCGGAGGTGGTTCGAGCGGCGGCTTTGACGGCATATTCCCCACCACACCCGTCGGCCCGCCGTCCGAGTCGGAGCCGGAAGACTCTGAGGTCTTAGCGGCTGGCGGCGTCTCTGGACTGGCGACGTCTGACGTCGCCGCGACCGGTTCCGCGGGGGGAGTCGCGCCGCCGGCACTCGCCTTCGTCGTTACGGGCGGTGTATCCACACCTGCAGCCGCGTCATCGACGAGTACCTGTAGGTTCGCAAGTTGTTCATCAAGGTCGGCCGCGGCTTCCGGAGCAGCGTCCTCAGCAGACGTCGCCGCAGGTGGATGTAGATTGGTGAGCGCAGGGGAGACCGGCTCGCCGATTTCGACGGCAAGTTCCGCCGCCAAGGCGGCAGCCTCGTCAAGCACACCGGTTAGATCTGGTTCAGAACCCAATTGACGATCCTCTCGTCCCGCAGGACTACTGCTTTCGTCCGATCCGCCTGCTCCCGCTTCCCCCATATCGCTCACTTGCTCCCGTTTCCCGACGACGACGCACGTATACGAAAATCCCAGGCGCACACGGGCAGCACGACCCGTGAGAAATCGCCCACAGTCGCTTATCGGTCGCGTAGCCGACTCGTTTTAGCTTGCCCGGAACGACCACGGGCAGATAATGCCGACCATGTCGTCCACCCGTGTCCATGTTCCAGACCTCAAGCTCGGAATCGCCCGCGTGGGTCCGGAGGAGTCTCACCACGCGACCCATGTCCTGCGAGTTCGCTCCGGGGACGCCGTTGTTGCTTTCGACGGGGCGGGGCGCGAGGGCCAGGCGGTCGTCACTTCCATAAAACGCAACGC
>JAJRUK010000257.1 GCA_024277835.1 Planctomycetota bacterium
CGGCCAACAAGCTCGGGAATCATCCCGTATTCAACGAGGTCATCGGGAATCACCTGCGCCAAGACCTCGCCCTCTTCCTTCGCTGAGTCATGCGGCTCGCCTTCGTTGGCAAAACCGATCGTACTCTGACCCAATCGGCGGCGGATAATATCCGTAAGCCCAAAAAATGTCCCGCCCACAAGGAACAAAATCTGCGTCGTATCGATCTGAATGTATTGCTGCTCGGGATGCTTCCGCCCGCCTTGTGGCGGTATGTTGGCGACTGTTCCCTCGAGCATTTTGAGCAAGCTCTGCTGCACACCCTCACCGGAAACGTCGCGCGTAATGCTGACGTTCTGCGAAGTGCGCCCAATTTTATCAATCTCGTCGATGTAGATAATTCCGCGCTGGGCAAGCTCAAGATCGAACTCGGCGCTTTGAAGCAGGCGCAGCAGGATGTTTTCGACATCCTCACCAACGTAACCCGCCTCCGTGAGCGTCGTCGCGTCCGCAATCGCGAACGGAACATTCAGCATCCGAGCAAGCGTCTTGGCGAGAAGCGTTTTCCCCGAACCCGTAGGCCCCAAGACCAATACGTTCGACTTATCGATCTCGACGTCATCTGCCCCGGCGGTATCGACGTGCTGCAAGCGCTTGTAATGATTATGCACTGCCACCGAAAGCGTTCGCTTCGCCCGTTCCTGACCGATGCAGTATTGATCGAGGTATTCGTTAATCTCGCGCGGCGTCGGAATCTCCTGCGTGACCGCACGACCCACGGACGACTTACGCGTTTCCTGCTTGATGATGTTATGACATAGTTCGACGCATGCTTTGCAGATGTAGACATCGCGCGGACCTTCGACCATGGGTCCGGCTTCACGCTGCCCCTTGCCGCAGAAACTACACGTACTCTTGCGCCGACTGCGTGAGCCGCCACCGTTTCCGCTTCCACCTTTTCGACTTGTCGTCATTTGCTAACTCCAACGATCCCCGCCGCCTGCAAGCACATCCTTTGGCCGCCAAGTACGGCGAGACGTCCCGGCGCGGGGATATCGTCACCTCTTGGACCTCTGCTTAAGTACTTTATCGGGCGAAGGGCCTTTTGTCTCGCCCGAACCCAACTTCGCATCCCGAATCACGACCTCTTTGAGTGCATCATACTCCGCGATCGTCAATCGCCCCTGATCCCGCTGATCTCGCAGGTCCGACAGCGTCAACGGAAATTTCGCCGATTCGTCGGACGCCGCTCGCATCCGCCGACGAAACCACAACAGCAGCGCAGTCGCCGCCAGCAGCGTCATCACCATTCCGCCAAACCAGAGCAGAGGTACAAACGTCGTCATGCTCCCCGAGTGTCCCACGACGACTGACAGCGGCAACATCGACAAGGTTTTCGAGAGCACACACATCCCCGGCGGTCATCCTGATTCAGAGTCGATCACCCGGCGGCACGACAACATTCCTCTGTGAATTCTAGGCAGACAACGGCGGTGATTCCACGAACACGCTTCTGCGTGCAGCCAACCGAACCTGCGGCGAAACTCTGCTAACTCAGACCAATGCGCGGCTTTTCGCCGGGCTGTTGTACGCGATTCGGAAGCTCAACGACGAACCGCGCACCTTCACCCGGCTCCCTTTCAATCCGGATCGACCCCCGAAGCATATGCACCAATTCTTTCGTGATCGCAAGCCCGAGTCCCGTCCCTTCATATTCACGCGTTCGAGACGCATCCAATTGGCGAAACTTTTCAAAAATCGTCTCGCGATGCTCCGCAGCAATCCCCGGACCCGTATCCGCCACGCAAAGTCGAACCCGATCCCCACCCACGCGACTCACCGTGAGAGAAATAACACCCTCTTTCGGCGTAAATTTCACCGCATTGCTCAGCAAATTGTACAAAATCTGCTTGATCTTCCCCGAATCACTGAAGCACATTGGCAGGTCGTCGGCGAGGCGAGCCTCGATCCGCTGCGCCCGCTTATCTGCGAGCGGGCCAACGAAGTCGAGAAGATCCCGACACAACTCCGCGATCGAAAACTCGGAAAGATGCACCTCAAGCTTGCCCGCCTCGATTTTCGCGAGGTCGAGTAAGTCGTTGATAATGTCCAGCAAGCTTCGACCACTCGTCAAGATATTGTCAGAGTAGCGAGCGAGGCGAGCGGGATCGACCTTTTTACCCTCGGCTGCATCGCGAAGAAGCTCTGCGAAACCGATGATCGACACCAGCGGCGTGCGAAGCTCATGCGTCACATTCGCGAGAAACTCACTCTTAAGACGGTTCGATTCAAACAGCGCGACATTGGTCTCCGCCAACTCGCCCAAACGAACGTCCAGCGAACGATTGATCTTCTGCTGCTCATCCTGCGCCGATTTCAGATGCGACAGCATGTCGTTGAACGCACCCGCAAGCTCCTGAAACTCGTCCCCCGTTTCGATATTCGCGCGAACACCCACGTCCCCCGTGCTGACCTGCTCCGCTGCCTTCCGCAGACTCCGAACAGGCGTCAGAACAAGGCGTTGCGTCACCATGTAGAACACAAGAATCGCCAGAACCGCGCCGCTCGCCCCGGCGAGGACCGTCGCCACCGAGTTCCACGCCCCCTGTACCTGCGGGATCGCGATGCGTATGTCGATGATGCCGCGGAGCGAATCGGGATGCATGTCGATACTCGTTCGACGCACCGCCATCGCAAACCGAAACCGCCGACCATCCTCCTGAATCCGCCAGTAGTACTGCTGATCGCGATCCGTCGCCAGCCGCCGTATCGCGTCCGACTGAAAACCAGGCCCCTCCTCGCCGACCGCAACAAGCACAGGTCGCTCCTGCTCCAATAGCCCGAGTTCAGAGGTCAGCGCAGGCCACCGGTCGTTGAGCTGAGATTGAAGACGGGCGAAATCCGTCTGCACGAAATCAAGCGCCTGCAGCGTAACTGAGGCGACTCGCTTCGCCTGCCAGAGCATCGACTGCTCGTTCAGCGCTTTCATCTGAAGCCACGGAAAAATCAGCGTGACCGCGATCGTCAGTAGAACAGCCGTCCCAAACAAGACGCTGATCTTCCGAGCGAGTGACATGTGAGACCAGCTACGCTTGGGCATGGCATCCAGTTTACCCCAAAGACGAGTTAGCCGTTAGTATGAGCGCTCGCGCCCGTCGAAGACGGTGTGGCACCGGCTTCCAGCCTGTGTTTCTTGCGGTCTAACACCAACGCGACGAGCAATGGTGACACTTTTCAACGCGCGGATCAACCTCCCTAGAAAGATCAAATAGGATAGAATGCTAGAAACAATCGCGTAGGCGTCGGCAATACATCCGTATGGAATCAACAATCAACAAACGCAAAGGCAAGTGGATTCGAGCGAGAATCATAGCTGCGCTCGCGCTCACATCCGCATCATCCCTGGCAAGCGCGGAGGGTCCAAACCTCCCGGAAACGGTCCCCGCCGATGCGGTTGTAGCCATCTTCGTGACACCGTCCGAGACTCAAACCACGACCGCCCGCTCTTCGATCGGTCTCGCGACCCTTCTGGCAGACCAGGCTCAGAATCTCGGGCTATTGTCCAACATCGACGCTACCACGCGCGCGTGGATCGACACCCTCACCGCCTCAAGCGTCCTGCTAACCTACCCGCACACCGCCGCGCTATTCGACATCAAAGCAGAATCGCTCAGCGACGGTGGCCACAAACTGGCTGGACTGAGCGCGGCCCTGGTCATCGACACCGGCGGCGACAACAGCAAGATCGAACAACGTATCCAGCACCTGCTTAACACTTATACCAACAGCGACGCGACGCGATTGAAGCAGGAGCCGACTGGCGAGACGATCGTTTATTCGCTGACCGACAAGCGCCTTCCCGACTGGTGCGTCTTGCGATGGGGACCGATCAACAACCACTACGTCATCGCCATCGGAGAGGGTACGTTCGAGCGCGTTCGCAACACACTCACCGGAATCACCTCACCCATCTCGTCCGAACCATGGTTCGCTCAAGCGTACAAAAAAACATCTGCAAACAAGGCGATTTTCACACTATTCGCGCGCTTTGACCAGATCGATTTTAGTGCCGATTCGCAACTTGCAAAAAAAGTCGGCGCGGTGCGACATTCGCTCAGCTTCCAGAAAGTCGATCGAGGAATGTGGACGGTGGGGTTCTCCGGTCGAGCAGTTGACGCCAAAGCATTCGTCCGCCGCGACG
>JAJRUK010000016.1 GCA_024277835.1 Planctomycetota bacterium
CAGCGAAGGAAGAGGGCGAGGTCTTGGCGCAGGTGATTCCCGATGACCTCGTTGAATACGGGATGATTCCCGAGCTTGTTGGCCGTCTGCCGGTGATTACGTCGCTGGAACCGCTGGATATTGAGACGCTCGTTCGGATTCTAACCGAGCCGAAAAACGCTTTGGTCAGGCAATATCAAAAGCTGTTTGAATACGAGAAGTGTACACTCGAGTTCGACGACGATGCGCTGGCGGCGCTCGCGGAAAAGGCGATCGATCGCGAGACGGGCGCTCGCGCGTTGCGGTCGGTCATGGAAGAGCTGATGCTTGGTCCGATGTATGAACTGCCCGATAAAACCGACCTTGGCACACGAGTCGTCACCCGTGACGTGGTCGATGGCAAAACGCCACTGCTCAAATCCAGTAAACCTCGGCGCAGGCGCCGCGAGTCAGCGTAATCTCACTTCGCTGGCGCGGCGCAACTCTGCTACCGATATCGTACCCTACTATGAGTCACCGGCACGCTTGTTATCGGGGCGAGGTGGCGGGTCAAGTGCGCGGTGCGTCAGGTCGATAGACGCTGCGCGTGGGAATTCTTGATACAGGGGGGTATCCGCGTCGTGAGCGATCCTATGACCATTACAATCTTGTGTCCGCGACTCAAGTGCCGCGCAGCGCTTCGCGTTCCCGTGACGGTACGCGGTCAGCGCGTGCGTTGTTGCGAATGCGGGACGACGTTCCTGGTTCCCGCCAAAGAAGTGAAAAGCGCGTCCGCGCAACCCGCCGCCAGTCGACATTCAGACTAGACGTTCGTCCGAAGCTCTTCCCGCTCCCTATTTCGTTCGATTCAACTTAGCAGGCTGTTGAAAAAGTGTGGCACCGGTTTGTAACCGGTGCGATGTCTTCCATTTCAGGGTCTAGCACCGGTTACAAACCGGTGCCACACAGGAGAACTTCGTTCTTCAACAGGCTGTTAGGCCGTTGATCGCTCTGCGGGGTTCTTGTCATACGAAGATATTCGCGCACAGCAAGACAAGGTACCCACCGCAAATCGAGAGGGCGGCGATCGCAAATCTTCTCCTTGCGATTCGGCGAATTCCGATAAGTCCGCAGACGAGCGCCGCGAGCCAGAACATCCAAGTGAGCAATTGGAGAATTGAAAAAGCGATAAGCCACGTTGGTGGGACGCCTTCGCGGCTACTGAGAAACGAGTTCATCGCATCGAGTTGACTCTTGAAATCAGTCCCCGTGCCTTGCATGATATCTGCGAGTTCCCGCATTTCGTTTGCGTGCGTAGCGATCACCGCGCCGGTTGCGAACATGGCGGCGAGCATCGCGCAGGCAAGAGCGAACGCAACGATGGCGACGGTGTTGCGCGACATCGGGGGCGTCATCGCCGGCGGATAAGGGCCGGTCGTTGGGTTTGGAGCCACGCCAGTTGCCGCGGAAGCCATCGGGATGTGCGGGATACTATCGAGCGTCGAGTGGGCCGGGGCCGTCACCGTTTTCTTACAATAAGGGCAACCGACCGCGCCGGACGCGAACTCGTCGTCGATTTCGATTGGCTGTTTGCAAAATCCGCATTGAAACTGGATGGCCATGTGGGGATGGTAGTCGCCGAGCTTTGTGGACGTCAAGCGGCCTCTGGGTTTTCGTAACAGGTGAGCGGAGTTGCGGTTTCAATGCTGACGAAGGGGGTCAGCCAATTGCGGCGCGATGTGGCGCAGAACTTGCGCCGCCGCCGGGTGAACCTCGGTGGAGGGGAAACGCGAAATCACCCGATGCGAACCTGTTGGCGAAGCGCGGCGAAGTGGCACGTCGCGCTGGCGCGAACATGGCACGCAACACAGGGAGCGAGCACACCATGAAAACCAAATCCGAAGCAATCGAAGCGATCATCCGTCGCAACCCAACCGTTGATGGGGTGTTTCTCGAAGATTTTTCGACGGGTGACCTGCAGGCGTATCTTGACCGACTTTCGAGCGCGCCGGACACCCCGTGGGAGTTGACGCCGGAGACCGCCGAAACTTCCGAGTCTGCATGATCACCGCGAAGAATCGCAGGCGGGGAGCGAGGGGTTACGACTTTCCGCGCTGTTCGAGTAGATCAACGATGCGCTGAATGCGTTCGGAGATCGGCGCTTCGATGGGTAAAGATTTTTCGAGAATGGGGTGAACGAGTGTCAGCTTGCGGGCGTGCAGCGCCTGAAATTCGATCAGCGGATCGTCCGACCCGCTTCCGACCAAGTCTTTCTCGCTGATGATCCTACCGCCGTACATCGTGTCGCCGACGATCGGGTGACCGATCGAGGCGAGGTGTACACGAAGTTGATGCGTGCGTCCGGTCTTGGGAAACAAATCGACCGTTGTGTACCCATCATACCGCGTATTCACGCGATACTCTGTGATCGCTTCTTTGAACATTGCCTGTCGTGGCGGCATAGCTGTCGGCAGGATCATTCGCTTGGTTGTTTCCGGATGAGGGGCGAGCGGTTTGTTAATGATGTCGCCGTCGAGTTTAATTCGTCCCTCGCAGATCGCGAAATACTGTTTTTTCATGGTCCGGCGCTCAAACTGAAGCGAAACGCGCCAGTGTGCTTCGTCGGTCTTGGCGATGAGCATCACCCCGGTCGTGTTCTTATCGAGTCGATGGACGATGCCTGGTCGAAACGGGTCGCTGCCTTTGCTGAGCTGTTTGGCGTGAAAGGCGACGGCGTTTGCGATGGTGCCGGATTGCGTCCCGTGCGCGGGGTGACAAATCACACCCGCTTGCTTATTGATCACGATCAGCCAATCGTCTTCGTAAACGATGTCGAGAGGGATGTCCTCGGGGATCAAATCGCTCGAGGGCGGTGGCGGTAGCTCGATGCGGATCAAGTCACCTTCGGACGGTTCGTAGCTCGCTTTGGTCGGCATGCCGTTGATCGTGACAAGCCCTTGTTTGATGTATCGCTGGAGGATCGTGCGCGAGATTCGCGGGTATCGAAAGCGCAGATACTTGTCGAGTCGCGTCCCGGCTGCGCGACGCGAGACCTGGTGCTCTTCGACGCTATTTTCGCTGTCGCGGGCGATCTCCTCAGGCTTTGAGGCGTCCATGTCGTCGTTGGGAAGCGAGGACATTACCTTCGCCGTCGTGAGCGTCGTGTGGGGAACTTAGCGGCGAGCGTACGGGGGGGAGGTTTGGCTTCACCCTCGGCGACGACAACCTCCGTTCGAGACGCGGGGCGCTCGATGGGTTCTTCCTTGGGAGCGTGGGACACGAAACCATCGACGATGCGCTGGGGAACCTCTCGGTTGATGAGCGCTTCGACGGCGGTTAGCTCCTTGCCTTCCTCGCGAGAGACAAACGTAATCGCCACTCCCCGAGCACCCATGCGTGCGGTCCGTCCGATGCGATGGACGTAAATCTCCGGGTCGGCGGGGATGTCGTAGTTGAATATGTGGGTGACGGAGCTAACGTCGATCCCCCTCGCAGCGAGATCGGTCGCGACGAGCACCTTGATTTGACCTTTGCGAAATCGATCCATCACACGGTCGCGCTTATTCTGCATCAGGTCGCCGTGAATTTCGGTCGCCTCGATACCCGCCTCGTAAAGTTTCTTGCAGAGCTTGCGTGCGATGTGCTTGGTGTTGGTGAACACGATCGAGACGTTTGGATCCTCGCGTTCAAGGAGAATTCTGAGCAGGCGGAACTTGTCGCGGCGCTCGGCGGTCACGTAAGACTGGTCAACGTCGTCAACAGTCAGGCGGTCTTTGGATACATTCACCTCAACCGGGTCGGTCATGTAACGTTTCGAAAGCCGAGTGATTTCTTCATCGAGTGTGGCGGACACGAAGATGGTCTGGTGTTTTGCCTTGACGCAACTGAGGATTCTACGGATGTCGTCTCGAAAACCGATGTCGAGCATCCGATCGACCTCGTCGAGAATCACGAAGCGGGCGTCGGAGATGTCAAGCATCCCGCGCTGCATCATGTCCATCACTCGCCCCGGCGTGCCGACGACGAAGTGAGGTCTCTTGCCAAGCTGATGCGCCTGGGTTGCGATCTTCTGACCGCCGTAGACCGAGACGAGGTGGATGCCCGTTCCGGCGGACAGTCGCTTTAGCTCAGCCGTGACCTGGACGGCAAGTTCCCTCGTTGGTGCGAGGCAAATCGCCTGAAGACGACCCGCCGGATCGATCCCTTGCAAGACGGGCAGACCGAAGGCCGCGGTCTTGCCGGTGCCGGTTCTAGCTTGGCCTAGGATGTCTTTCCCCTCAATCGCCGGGGGAATCATCGCATCCTGGATGTCACTGGGGGTCACAAAGCCCATCTTGTGCAGTGCTTTGAGGAAAGGGATTTCCACGCCGAGATCGGCGAACGCCTTGGGAAGGTCGGGGTGTTGTTGCATTAGTAGTTCTGGTTCATCCGTCTTTGTACTCGAAGCCGAGCACTATATGGCGGAGTGGGGGGGATGTAAAGCAATCGGGCAATTCGTGGGTTTTTTGGCCACGGACGGTCAACGCACGCCATTATTGCCCGCTCCCCTGAGACATCAGAAGAAGAAACTGTGAAAAATCAAACAAAGCGTGAGCGATGATCGCCGGAAGGATCGATCGACGCCAGATCGTGACCACGCTGAACGAAACAGAGAGAATCGCAACGATCATCAGCGCTGCGGGCGTCTGTTCCATTGCGTGCAGTGCGGTGAAGATCGTCGAACTCAGGACCACCGCGGCGACCCACGAGCCGGTCGCGCGCCGAAGACGAGGCATGATGAAACCGCGAAAGAAAACCTCCTCATACACTCCGATCGTGATCGCCAGGAGAAGAAAGACGAACGGACTTGCGCTCGGGATGATATCGAGAAGCCCGGTCGCGTTTTCTTGCATTTGTTCGATGAACGTAGGCCAAACGAGCATGGCAACGCCAATGACCGCGAGGATCAAGCCGTAGATCAACCAGGTCAGCGCGACGCCAATGATGCCATCCATCGCGATCCCTCGCTTGCGAAGTCCGATCGCGCCGAGAGGTTGCCCGCGGAACCAAATGATTACTCCGACCAACCCGATCGTCATCGTTGCGCGAATGGCCAGCATCGGGAAGAGCAACTCTTTGTAGATATGTGGCGGAATGTCGTCCATGCTCTCCAGCGGGATGTTATAGAGGATCGGAACCACCAGCCCTAGCCCCATCCCGATCACCAACTCGCAAATGACCGCAAGGATGAGAATCAATCCGACATCAATGATCGCTTGCCATGGCGACAGGGGATATAAGAGGATGTCGAAGTCTTTGAGTGAACGAATGTCGGTGCGGGGCGTGTGAAGAGGTCGCGCGAGCGGGACTGTTACTTCGGACGGCGATGAAAGCAGTCCTTCGGGGGGGAGGCCGAATAGGGGTTCGGGCGTGATGGCCTCGGGTTGCGAATGGTCCTGTGGTGTCTCGTCTTTCATGGGACAATCTTCGGACCGGCGGTGGATTTATCATTCGTCGCGGTCGTTGCCGGCGGCGATCTGTTCCGTTTGTCCTCAGCGCCTATCAGCCTGTTGAAAAACGAAGTTCTTTCATGTGGCACCGGTTTGTAACCGGTGCAAGAGCGACCAATACTCAAGTAGCGCTGGCAACCCCCCTCGATCTCCCCTTGGTGAAGGGGGACGGAAGAAAAAGCTCGTCACACTGGAGTGTTACGTGCTCAAGATCCTGCAACATGAGATATCGCACCGGTTACAAACCGGTGCCACACATTGTCGGACGAGGTAGTTAGGACAGCGCTTTTTGCATCGTGTCGCCGATAGTTGCGGGCGAATCCGCGACCAGGACGCCCGCTTCTTTCATCGCGGCGATTTTTGACGACGCGGTTCCTTCGCCGCCGCTGATGATCGCACCGGCGTGGCCCATGCGCTTACCGGGAGGGGCGGTCTGCCCGGCGATGAAGCCTACGACCGGTTTTTTGATATTGGCCTTGATATGCGTCGCGGCAGCTTCTTCGTCGGTTCCGCCGATTTCGCCGATCATGACCATCGCGTCTGTTTCGGGGTCCGCCTCGAACATGTCGAGAAGTTCGATGAAGTTGAGTCCCTTGACCGGGTCGCCGCCGATGCCAACGCACGTTGACTGCGAGAAGTTTCGCGAGCTGCACTGCCAGACTGCTTCATAGGTGAGCGTTCCGCTTCGAGAAATAATCCCGACGCTCTTGGTTCCGTTTTCTCTCGGCTTGTGGATGTAGCCCGGCATGATGCCGATCTTCGCCTCACCCGGTGTGATAACCCCGGGGCAGTTCGGTCCGATCAGCATGGTCCCTTTTTGATCGAGGTATTCACGAGCTTTGACCATGTCCAGCGTCGGGATTCCCTCGGTGATGAGGACCACAAGCGAGCAACCCGCGTCACCCGCTTCCATCGCGGCGTCTGCGGCGAAGGGGGCGGGGACGAAGATCATCGAAACCTCGGCACCTGTCTCGGCGACCGCCTTGTGGCAGGTGTTGAAAACGGGCAGGCCATGCTCGCTCTTGGTGCCGCCTTTTCCGGGCGATACGCCGCCGACGAACTTGGTCCCATACTCAAGGCACTTGGCCGTATGGAATGCGCCTGCTTTGCCGGTAATACCCTGGCAGATGATCCGCGATTCGCGATTGACGAGGATGCTCATAGGTGTCGCTCGATTCCTGGTTTTGTTGATTGCCTACCCCCCGTCCGTGACGGGGTTTGCTCGATCAGTTCCTATCTAACCGAATCGCCGCACGTCCGCAAATGTCGGTGATTTATTTGTTACTCAAGAAGCGTCCGTGAATGGGCGAGGTTTGATGACCTGTATCTGCATTTTTCCTTACCGATCCGCGCGAATGAGAGGCGTATTGTAGATTCAAACTCGGAGGGGACGAAGCACAGTCGGTTTGCGGAGGGACTGGCGATCGGTCGCTTGGGGAAGCGATCGCGGCGCTGGAATGAAGCCCTCTTCGCAGGCCAAGTGATCCCGGAGCACTCATCGCGAGAACCGCGTTTGCGCGGTCGGTGAGGGGAAAGTTGCCCGGCCCAAATGGGCGTGAGGGGGAAGCTGTGTTTGTCCGAAAATTAGTGCGCGGTTTATCTGTGCGCTCACAAATCTTGGCGGTTTCGTTGATCGCGATTGCGGGGTGCGGTGATGCACTGCTGCCTGGCGACGACGGGGGAAGTTCCACACTCGGTTCGTTCGCGGTCAACGCGGCACCCACCTTTGAAGAGTCAAACGCCAACGGTCTGCTCGAACTTGCAGAGTTCGTCGAGGTCGCCGGTGAGTCTGAGATCATCAGCGGCTCAATTAACAGCGAGTCCGACGTGGACGTGTTTGATCTCGGTCCGGTGGAAGCCGGCGATCGCGTTCTCGTTTCTCTTACAGCAGACGCCACGCTTAAGGGTGCGGTCGCGCTCTTCGATGACACCGGGGCGGCGCTTCTGGTTAACGATCATCAGAACGTCTATCTCGGCAGGAAGGGGCCATTCATCGACGTGGTCATTCGTCGAGCGTCCGAGTCCTGCCTGGTTGCGGTCGCTGGTACGCCGGGTTTTTCGTCGTCGGGGTCTTACGTTCTCGGGGCATCGGTCGAGTTTCCGGTCGAGATTCCCGAGCTTAACCCGGACGTTGTGCTGCTCGACTTCGATGGCGCTTTTAACGTTCGCATTTCCACCAGACCCTCCGCCGATGTTCCTCCGTTTGATGCGAGTGACATCGACGACAGTCTTTCCGGTGACACCGATGCCATTGTCCGCCGAATCGTTCAGCGGATTCGCGACGATTTTGCCGCCTACGACGTGACGATTCTATCCACATCCGAAGGCGACGTGGCCGACGATACGACCACGAGTATTTACTTCGGAAGGTTTGATCCGGCGCTGCTTGGTGTCGCGGAAGGGATCGACGAGTTTAACGCGGCGTCGGGTCAATCCGCGATCGTATTCACGGACACTTTCGAGGCGTTTATGGTGCTCAGGCCGTCGCTCAGCGAGCTGTCGCAGGCGATCGCGAACGTCGCGAGTCATGAGATTGGCCACCTTCTTGGTCTGGTGCATACGCAAGACCCGGGTGACCTGATGGACGTGACGGCGAGCTTGCGGGCGCTGATGATCGATCAGGATTTTAGTGTAGCGCCGCTCTATCAGGCGGTTTTTCCGATCGGGTCGCAGGATTCTGCTCAGGTCTTGCTCGATAGCGTGGGCGGGGATGCGTCGCTGGCGTTTGGCAAGGTGAAACAGAGGCAGTCGGTTCGTGACGATCCTTACGATCTGAGCGCATGGGAGCAGCCAGCGCGTGAGCAGTTACAATTCGGCTCGTGCGGGCTGCGGTCACACCAGAGACACGAAAGCCTTGGCGTCGGCGGTTGATCGGACGCCTGATGTTGCGGTATGATGGTCCGGCGTGGCCATCGGTATAGGTTGCCGGGGAATCGGATCGCGGAAGTTCGAGACTTAGCAGGAAGTTGAAAAAATGTGGCACCGGTTTGTAACCGGTGCGTTGTTTCCTGTTCTTGCATCTCGCACCGGTTACAAACCGGTGCCACATAGAAAAACTTCGTTTTTCAACAGGCTGTTGGGATTAACATGCGTAACACAATACTGATTCGTAGGTTCGTAGCGACTGTTTTGGGTGTGACTCTGACGTTTGTCGTGGGTTGCCCCGGGAGTCTCGATGGCGTTGTGCCAAGTGGTGGGGTTGTGCCCAGTGCTGGCGCGATCGATGGGAATCGCGGGTCTGCGTCGAGCACGATCGTTGGGGGCGAGCCGAATGGGTCGTTTACGCAGGCGATCGAGGCAGTTTTTGATGCGAGCGGTGTTGCGAGATTGCAGGGCACGGTGGCGAACTCGTCGGATTTGGATGTGTTCTCGTTTGATGCGATCGCTGCGGGCGATCGGATCGTGATTCAAATGGCGACGACCGGGTCGAATCTCGACGTGTCGATTGCGTTGTTTGATGGGGAGGGTCGGTTGGTCAGCGCCAATGATGACGCTCATGGGACGCTTGATTCGTTCATTGACGTGACCGCGAGGCGAGGCAGCAATAATTACTACCTTGTTGCGACCGTGTCGGCGTTTGCCTCACCCGGGACGGAGTCGGGAACGTACACGGCTGACGTGCGGGTTGAAACGGGTGGCGCGGTTCCTGTTCCGGAAGCGCAGACACTCTTTCTCGACTTTGACGGGGCGATGGTCAATATTCCGAGCATTTTTTCGCAACCGTTCACGCTCGACCCGTTCGACGCGGGTGACATTGACCCCGTGTACGCAGGACAAACGGAAACGTTTAAGCAACTGATCGTCGAGGCGATTGCCCAGAACTATCAGCGGTTCAACGTGATCATCATCACGTCGGACGACGGTCAGCCAGACCCCAGCACGGAGTTTTCAACGCTTTTTCTCGGCGGGTTCGATAGCGAGACCTTTGGGATTGCAGAAAACGTTGATCTGTACAACGCAGACTTTTGCGACGATGCGATGATCTTTACCGGATCTTTTTCGCCGCGTCTTTTTAGCGGAACGCCGACTGTGGCTGAGCTTGCCGTCGCTATTGGGAACGTCGCCGCCCACGAGTCCGGGCATCTGCTGGGTCTGAATCATACGGACGACGACCTGGCCCTCATGGACGATGCGTCGCTGGCCGACGCGTTCATTGAGGACCAGGAATTCATCGAAGCGCCGCTCTCGCGAGATATTATGTCAATTGGTTCGCAGGACAGCGCGCTTTTGCTTTCTGAAATTGTAGGATTAAGAGACGGGGTTACGTTGAAGGCGGCGGAGCTGGTCCTGCGTCGGCGCGATGCGACGAATGTCGGTCGTGTGCGAATGTCGTTCGATGCTTTCCGGGGGGGAGAGAAGATCGGGCTACACGCGGGGTCTGTCCGCCAACTGAAGGCGTGGGGAAAAAGTCCGTCACGCTAGCGGTCTGTTGAAAAACGAAGTTTTTCTATGTGGCACCGGTTTGAAACCGGTGCTAGACCCCGCAACAGGGGAAATCGCACCGGTTACAAACCGGTGCCACACTTTTTCAACAG
>JAJRUK010000258.1 GCA_024277835.1 Planctomycetota bacterium
TGAGCTTCAACCCCGCGACCTGAAACGTCTTTTGATACCGCTCGACAACGTCGCGACGAACCACAGCCACCAGAACGTCCTGCTGCATCTCGCCATCTTTGGGCTGGTCCTCGGCGACATAGTCGATAATCGCTTCGGTCGCGGGAAACGGCAGTTCTTTCGCAATCTGAATATGAACAACACCCGCAAGCTCTTCGGCCTTGATCCGCGGGAGACGAAGTGTTTTCAAAATCGCCTGGTCACGCGGAATGTCGACAATCGCCTGCTTTGTGGCGATCCCTTCCTGATCGAGCACACGGCGGATATGCAGCCCCAGTTCCTGCGGATCCTCCGTATCGACTTCGCGCGGAATCGGCGCAGCGAGTAGCCGATCGATCTTCGTGCCGCGCTTGCTGATCATCGCGTGGACGATCCGAAGCGTACGCGCATCCCAATCGACGGCGACAATCTTGCTCACAGGTTTGCTAGCGGGCATTTTGCTCCTCCCTGTCCTCCTCGCGAATCGGAAACGGCGCGCCGAGGTAGCTGATGTCTCGGTAGTAAATCGTCTCGGCGATAGGCCCGTTCATATCCACGATCACCTCGAGTCGCGTGACGGTCCCGATATGGTCCGCAAAACCAATCGACTGAATCCTAAACTGCTGCGCCCGCGCGGTAATCTGCGACGCGATCCGAGCGAACGTCTCCGTATCGAGAATCCCTGTTGTCACAAGCCAGGCTGTCGTCGCAAGCGTTTCGTCATCGAGTGCATCGCGTTCCGACACAATCGCATCGACCTGATCCGACGTCAGACCCTCGATGCACGAAAGCACCAACCTCGGTGCGGTATTCACGTTAATCAAACCAGCAACCTCCCGCGTCTCTGGAGGCAACAGCGTCGTCAAGTCCACCAGCGCGGGCAGATGTTCCGGACCGACCGGACTCTCCCTGACCACGCCGTCAATCATCGTGCGCGGAAACATTAAGTACGCCTGTGAACGAATCGGCGATGATGGGTTCGTCGCATCACTCGTTTGATCGTCGTTTTCCCCTTCGTTTTCCGCGTTTCCAGGATCGTCAGTTTCGTCCACCGGTGCGTCTCCCTGTGCATCTTCGGTATCAGTACCAGCGGGAGTTTCCGTCTGCGCGTCCTGCGAACCAGCGTCGCCAGTACCCGGCGCGATCCCGCTTGTATCAGGTGGCTGAGAAGGGTCATCGGGGCGGCGCTGAGCCAGTGCCGCACGCTTGGCACCCTCGATATCAGTATTGTAAGGCAAGTCGAACACGCCGGGCAGTAGTGATGAGCCGACCGGACGATCGCCGCCACCGCCGCCCTGACCCGACGGTCCGCCACCACCTTGAGCAGGATTTCTCGAACCGGAAGGATTCGCACCCGCCGGAGTACGTCCGTCTTGAGGAGGTTGCCCGTTCGAGGGTGAATCCGTTCCGTTGGGATTGTCTTGCCCGGGAGGTGTGTTTCCAGCCGCTCCCGGTCTGGTCGCAGAAACACAGAATTCCACGACGGTCGGCTCATCCGGAAAGGCAACCTCAAGCGCGCTCCGAAGTGCATTCTCGTCGCCCAGCAAACTCACACGGGCACGGTTGGCATTGCTCACGTTCGTCTCGTACGAAAGAACTGTCAGATAGGGATAAAGCCCCTGGTTAAGCAACCCATCTTCATTGTCAGGCGGGAACGTCTCGCCGCCATCGTCCTCGTTGTCGGTGAGCAGACCATTGCGGTCAAAATCCTCGCCGTAGAGCAAATTCGCCGTCACGCCCCGGACCAGCAGAAGTTCCTCGACCGTGTCGAACGGACCGTTCTTCACGAGATACGGCTTATCAAGACGCCTATAATATTCGCCCTCAGCCCCCCCCGACAAACTTCGCGGTTCGTTATCCGCGTCACGCCAATCAAGAATCGCGTTAACAACTTCATCAACCTTGACGAGCTTATCGCCAATGGCAGCCGCCGTAACGAGCTTGGTTAGCTGAGCTTCCGTCGCGAGATTCAGGTTCAGCTTCGACGCCTCATCGATCAAGCCGAAGCGTATGTACTTCTTGTCGTCGGTGAGGTCATCGGCCACGATGCTAAAACGGAAGGCCATGTCTTCATCGAGCCTCCGATTCGTGCCCGCGACCTTTGAATCCTCGTCCCGTGCCCAGAGAATAACCCGATTAAAAGCGGCGGGATTCTGGTACCAGACGCTCCGCTCAAGTCGCCCAGTGCGAAGCAACAGCTTGACCCACTCCACGCCCGCTTCCGCGGCGAGCCTGGTCTGCAACCGATTCGCAACCGCCTGCGTCGCTGCGTTGTCCGCATGAATGCGAAACGAAAACGCAGCGCCAAGCAATCCGAGCAAAATGATCACCATCAGCACCACCGGGAGAATCACAGCACGTCGAATGATCACTGCGACCCCCCTTCGTGCCCCGCCAGCTCCGACTCGATCAAGTCTTGCGACAACTTCTGCCCCTCGCGACTAACGCGAGAGCGGAATAGAGGGTCAGCGCGTGTCACTCGCACAACGGTCGAATATTCATCCGCGCTCAGCGCATCGCAGTCAGTGGGCCTCTTGTTCAAGCATGCGCAAAACTGCTCGTTCGTGTCATCGACCCCGAGTGTCCCGTCGAGCGGAGCGTGTTCCCCAAACCCGATCGTCACCTGAATAA
>JAJRUK010000259.1 GCA_024277835.1 Planctomycetota bacterium
CGTTCTTAGCCGCGATCGAGTTTCCGGTGACGTTCGACGCGGAGGGATTCTCGTTCGACGACGAAGATTACACCGACCCCGAGGACGCGATCCTCGCAACGGTCGCCCACCCCGGATTGCCAGGCGGCGGCATCACCGTCGTCTTCGCCAACAGCGACGCAGCCATCCCCAGTGCGTTTGTGATTCCGATGTACGACCGCAGCGTCGTCGTATTCAAGAACAAACGAGCCGTCCTCCGAGAGGACTTGGAGCACCGAGCGGTCGTGATCGTTGGGGGTTCGTAGTTTGTTTGTCGGGTCGATGACCCGTCCTACGGCACTTTCCTGTCCTCGATCTCAGCTCGTTCCGCGAGCCATTTCTTAGTTCGAGCACGAAGAACCTCTATAGTCTTGTCGATTGCCCTCAAATCCCCAGCACGGACTTGATCTGCTGCGGTCTTGAAGATGTCCCGCGCACCGAACAAGTCGGGGTCGCGTGATGCTAGGTGCCCCAAGGCGATCCTGAATAAACCACGATCGGCCTTGTATAACTCAAGCAGATGGAGCCACTTATCCACATCATCCTCTACCCACGTCTCGCCACGAAAGTCTCCCTCTGTCAGTGCGCTTGGGTACTTGACAAGCAACTCATCGATTAGCCGCGCAGGGACCCCGCGAAGGTTTGTAAAACGAAGAATAATCGTGCTAACATTGTCCCCGGTTCTTGCATACCATCCGACAAGACCTTCGTACGGACCTATGTCGTCTTTTTCTTGCAACAACACACAGATGGTGCCCCCATCCGCACCTCCGGGTAATTCCCATTTTAGGAAACTCCATGTTCCTCGTCCCTCATTGACAACCCCATCAACGGGAACCACATTGGCCTTTAGAGTTGACATTTCATGAGAAGCGATCGAGCGGAATGTTCCAAAAAGATCCCTGACGCCAAACGGGTACTGCGAAGGATGATCCATCTTTTCCACAACAACACCACCGTATTTCCGGTCTTTCGCACTATAATCACCTTGGGTCAAGATGGGGTCGCGCCTTACATACTCTCCGAACTTGAGAAGACCTGGGTTGACATGCTCAAATGGCGCTCGCCTAGCCTCAAACTCACATTGTTCTACTGCGAGATCCCGGCGCAGTGGCTTGCCAGATGTTGGCTCGGTGTTTTGACTGCTCGCAGCTTGGCAGCAAACCACGAGAACGCAACTCAGAAGCAATAGTCGCGTTGGTCGGATCATCGACCCGACATTCTTGTAGCGCCATGACGTGGCACCCCGAATAAGCTCATCTCTCTCGGACGACATCCAACCACTCCGTCTCGCGTTCATCTCCGTATGTGTGGGTCGATGACCCGACCTGCCGGATTTAGCTTCCATCGCCGCCAGCATCGGCAATGCGTCTTGTAATCGCTGTTAGAATTCTTTGCTCAGTTGGTTTGTCGCGTCTTGCGGTTTGCCAGACGGTGTTTTGTTTTGTTGTTGTGGCGGCGTCGCGGTCGATGGCGGTTTGGCCTGGTCGGTCGTCGCCGGCGCTTCCGAAGGCGACGGCGCTATACGCCTGCGTGGCTAGCCGCTGGATGGAGACGCGGGCGAAGACTTTGTGGCCCTCGGGGACGCTCTGGACGCGAAGCTCGACGACGCGGCGCTGTTTCATGTTCGACGTGAAGCGGTAGGTGTCGGTCGCACGCGAGGTCTGTTCGTCGGAGTATACGAGCACGCCGGCGTCGGTGTCTCGCTGGACGAGTGCGTAACCCATGTCGGTCAGGATGGCCTCTGCCCCGTCCAAGACCTTCGAACGGTCAGTTGTTGAAACGCGCCGTAATCCGAAGTCGAGAACGGTGGGGTTGCTGGCAGCGCAGCCAGTGAGAACAAAGGCCAACGGCACGCACGCAATCGCGAGATAGGGTTTGTTGTTGTACATAATAGAACCATTATCCGCCGGGGGTTGGGAATGGCAAGGCGGGGTTCTGGGGGGACTGTTTGGCGGGCAATTCATGTTTTTGCGTGGGCTGCATCGCTGGGGCGGTACTCGCGAAATCTGTTGGTCTCTTTCGATCGCGATCGGGGAGGAGTCCATGCGTATCTACGAGAACGAGACCTTCCTGATACGGACCCTATTTCCCGAGGCAGAAGTTCGCAAAGACGTGACTCAAGAGGTCTTCCGTCGTCACCTCGCCCGTGACGAGGCCTAACGCGTCGAGCGCCTCGCGAAGCTCGAACGCGAGGAGGTCTGCGCAGTCGATCGTCTCATTCGCCCCACCCGCCAGTTCGGCCACACGACGTAACGCTTCCGAGGCATCGACGATCGCGTCACGCTGGCGCTCGGTCAGCAAGGCGACATCGCCGGCGACCGTCTGCGTCCGAGAACCGAGCGCATCGCTAATCGCTGACCGTAACTGCTCGACGCCTTGCGCCGTCTTTGCACTGACCGCAACGACACGACCGATCGCATCGGAAGATAGTTCCCACAGGCGAGCTTCAACTCCAGACACATCTAGTAGATCGCATTTGTTCGCGGCAACGATCACCGTTGGCAGCTCAAGCCCGCGGGTTAGTTCTCGGACCGCTTTCGCCGGGTTCGCGGAAATATCAACGACCACGCAAACAACGTCTACCTGTTCCGCCGTCAGTAGCGCTCTGGCACGACCCTCTCTGATCACCGGGTCGGTCGATGCGTCGATCCCGGCTGCGTCGAGGAGGATCGCCTCTCCGCGACCGAGGCTTATCGGCGCTGAAAGAACGTCCCGCGTCGTACCCGAGACGGCGGAGCAGATCGCCCGATCGATCCCTGAGAGCGCATTCATTAGCGTACTCTTGCCGGCGTTGGGCGGTCCCATAAGTAAGACGTGCGGAAGCTGCCCGAGCTGTTCGACGGTTGGCCCTGCCTGCACGAGTGCATCCATCGAAGTACGAAGCGAGTCCACTCGGGATCGAAGCGCATCCGGTCTGATAAAATCGATCGGTTCTTCCGCGAAATCGATGTCGGCTTCGACCAGCGCGAGAATCTCGGCAAGCTCATCGCGAGATTGCTTTACGCGTTTGGACAGTGACCCCGCCATCATCCGCCTCGCCGCTCGCAACTGACTATCGGACTCCGCATGAATCGTGGCAGCCACCGCCTCTGCGCGGGCGAGGTCGAGTCTGCCGTTTAGAAATGCGCGAGCGGTGAATTCGCCGGGCGACGCAGCAATCGCCCCCATCGCGACCGCCCGCTCGCGGATCATTTCCATCGCGGGCGGCGAGCCAATCGTATGAATCTCGACCATGTCTTGCCGGGTGTAGCTTTTGGGACTTTTGAAAACCAGAAACGCCGCCGGAAGCGTTAGCTCGTCCGTGATGTAAACCTCACCCTCTATGCGATGACCACCGGGGCATGCTCGAAGGGCGATCGCCGTTTTATTACCTACAAGTTTGGAAGTAATCGACAGAGCTTCAGGTCCGCTAAGGCGAACGATCCCCACCGCTCCGCATCCCGGCGGAGAAGAGAGAGCCACAATCGTCTCATGAATGCGTCCGATCATTTCGTACTGCGATCAAAGGGTCCAAGGACAAATCTCTACGCTTGCCGCGGCCATCCTCATGGGTTCGCGGTCACGGGTCAAGCTTGATTTCTTACGTCAGCAAGTCAAGGCCGAAACCGAATCGCCGACGCCCCAAAAAAAACTTGACCTCTTTCTGGTCGCTCGGTTGCGCTGAGCCTCTTTGTATAGGACTCAGGAACATTTCTCTTGGCACGCGGAGATTTTATATCCTACTCTTTTTTTCGTAACCGGGTGGCCCCGAAGGCTGCTTCGGTCTGGATGTGTGTGAACTGGGGGTTCTTGAACCATGGCACTGACAGTAACAAATACGAACACGATCACGCTGCTGAATGTTCTCAACAAGAATTCAGCAGCACAGTCGAACACGCTTCTGCAGTTGACCACTGGAAAGCGGATCAACAGCGGCAAGGACGATCCTGCGGGGCTTATCGCCCTGGCGAATCTCAACGCCGAGCTGACAGCCGTGAACGCCTCCCTTATCAACAACCAACGGACCGACTCGATGCTCACGGTCGCGGACTCCTCGATTTCCGAGATCAGTTCGCTTCTCGACGAGATCGAACGGTTGGTCGTCTCGTCGACGAGTGATGCCAATCTGACGGCGTCTGAAGTCGCTGCGAACCAGTCGCAGATCGACGACGCCCTCACCGCGATCGATCGAATCGTCAAGACCACCAACTTCAACGGCAAGAAACTGCTCGACGGCAACTTCTCCATCGGAACCGTCAACGTTTCAGGCAACCAGTATATCGACGACGCCAGGGTCTTTTCGCGAAGTCAGGTGACCACCGACACCACGCTGACTATCAATCGCGTTGCGTCTGCCAAGCTCGCATCAGCATCGTTCGGATTCATTGACGGGTCTGCGAGAACCTCGGGGACGACCCTGGTTGCAGTCACCGGCAAGCTCGGAACCGCAACAATCACACTGACGAGCGGTTTGACACAAGCTCAGGTCGTCACTGCTATCAACGACGCCAAGGGGCAAACCGGCGTGTCCGCCATTCAGAACACGACCAACGTCAAACTCAATTCGACGACGTATGGAACGGATGCGTATGTTAGCGTAGAGGTGCTTTCCGGAGGGATTATCAATAGCAGCTACGCAACCGCGACGGGCGACAGCAACACCGCCAACGACATCCGTAACCAGGTCAAGACAAAGGGCGTAGACGCGAACATAACCGTCAATGGCCAGGCAGCCGGAGCTGACGGACTCGACATCAGCTATAGCGCCAACGGTTTGAGCACAGAGTTTACACTGTCCACGGCTTTCGGGACGGGGAACACCGGGGCGACGACATCGACGACTTTCACGGTGCTCGCCTCGGGCGGTGCAACGTTCCAGCTCGGTACGACTGGCGAAACACGTCAGACCATCGGTATCGACTCGCTGGCGACGTACAATCTTGGCGGCGGAAACGGAACCGCGAAGCTCACGTCACTGAAGTCCGGCGGCACGCAAGCACTCAAGACTGATGTCGCAGGTGCGCTCGACGCGATCCGCGAAGCGATCTCCGAAGTCGCCAGCGTTCGAGGGAGAATTGGCGGGTTCCAGAAATTCCAGGTCGGAAGTGCGATCAACTCGCTCCAGGCAGCCCAGACCGGACTGACCGAGGCGTCGAGCGTGATCGGTGACACAGACTTTGCACTCGCGACTTCCCGATTGAACAGGGAGACGGTGCTCGTGCAATCCGCGATTCAACTCTTGGGCGTTGCCAATCAGCGCGCCGGACAGATCCTGTCGCTGCTCCGATGACCGCGGTCGACGGACCGCAAAATGGAGGGGGCCAGGCGCCTTGGGGGAGACGCCTGATACGGACGGGTTTGAATGCGACGGGCTGGGGGCAAACGCCTTTGGCCCGTCGTTTTTTTTCATGCACCGCATCGCGCACAAACGTTGCCAATCCCAAAAACCCCCTCCCGGACGACTATATCGCAATTCAAAACCTTCCTAAAGCTGGCCCAATAGACGTCCGATCAACACGAGTGGCTCTATCTACACCGACACATGGCTATGCGGGAGAAATCCTGCACTTCGATCGACTCGTCGAGAAGACGGGCGAGAGTTGGTGGGGACACACCACGCCCGCAGGTCGCCGTCGACTCGTTCGCCGATCGGACATGATCGCATCCGCGCTTCCGCTGGGGCCTTCGCTTCATATCATGGAGGTCGCCGCTGGCGCTGGGGCGCTGACGGAG
>JAJRUK010000260.1 GCA_024277835.1 Planctomycetota bacterium
CTCCAGCCGGCGCAGACGCCGCCCGTTGAACATCTTCTTTAAGAACGCGACCCCCCGGACCGCTCCCTTGAATCGTATCAATATCAACGCCCATCTCCCGCGCGATCTTCCGCACAACAGGAGCCGCCGAAGCAGTCGTCTTACGCGACCCCGACCCCGACCGAGACCCAGCCCCAGAAGGCAAAGGAGCCGCCGCAGGCGTAGACGTTTGAAAAGTCGGTGGTTGTGGCGGGGTTGTTGGCGCAGAAGTCGTAGGTGGAGCGAGTGTCGCCGTCGAGGAACCGCTCGCTGCACCAGAAGCCGTCGCACTCGCAGCGGAGGAGGTTGAACCAGACCCGCTCGTCGCAGTCGTCGAAGCCCCCGAGTCATCAAACGTCACAATCACCGTGCCAACGGTGACCGTGTCGCCTTCTTTAACGTGAACCGCGGTCGCGACCCCCGCATAGGGTGACGGAATCTCGACGGCTGCTTTGTCCGTCTCGACCTCCATCAGGTATTGATCTTCAGCGATGGTCTCGCCCTGTTTGATCAGAAGGCGGATGATCTGCGCCTCGGTGATCCCCTCTCCGAGGTCCGGCAGTAAGAATTCCCTGGGCATCGGTCTGCTCCCGCTATTCGCAAAGTCGTGTTATGGTGCGTTGTGCCTTACTCGGCACATCGAATCGCCAACCCTATTAAAGCGTCGGCCACCTCACCCCCAGAATTGTACCCAAAATCCCGCCCACGTTAAGCCCAAGCGGGTTTCCACGGCGTTAAGGTCGCCCCAGGTGCCGTATCCAAGCGATGCGCCGCCATGCGACACCGAAGGCAGACCGATCCCGCAATCGCAAAGCGAACCAGAAAAAGTTCCGCAAAACATACCACCCCCGCCGCCCAAAGCTGGAAAACGCGTGGCGGCGCTCGCCACCGCCAGCTTGACCACGGCACCCGGCGTCACCATGTCGGCGGCGTTATCCGTAGGTCGGGTCATCGACCCGACATTGCGGAGTGTCATAAAGGTGGCACGAAAGACGAAACAGGAGCATCAAATGGCGCACAGCCGAGATGTTGGGTCGATGACCCAACCTACCCGGCTACGATCCGTGTAATAATGAGTCAGCAGGAATCCTCAGTTTGTACCGTGAAGCTACATGAGTCACCCACACGAGATGCGCGCGCAATAACTGAGTGGCGAACTCCGCGAAGTCAAATGCTCTAACCTCTTTGGCATCACTATGGACTGCGTTGTTACGCACATCATCAAACCGCACAAGCATGCGTCGATCGAAGTGCCACTGGTCATCGCTGAGCTTGCTGGGGAAACCCACGAGCCCGGACAGCTTATCCCACTTGTCAGCGAGAGTGTGTCGTTCAAGATCGTTCCACCACTTTTCGATTTGGAGATCGAACGAATCGTCGATTCCTTCACCTATCAGCGTTTTGATTGTGATCTTCCGCTCGCCAATCCATGTGAGCACCTTTTCCCGATTCCCGACCAAGCCAAAACGAACAAGACGCCAAAGGAATCGTTCGCACGAATTATGTAGCATCACGATCGCTGATACCTTCACTCCCTGATCCGCGATTCGGAGTTGCCGTTCTCCCAGGACATGAACGGTCTCCTTCCTCCCCTTCACCGTCGCTGGCACACCAATGATGAGCTGCTGTGCCTCGCAGAAGTCCAGCGATTGACTGATCTTGTCAGCCAGAACGTCCTGTATGCCCCCGATGCGAGAATCCTGGGTGAAGTTCGCAACGATGGTTGCTTGTCCATGCCATGCGGCAAACTCCGCGAAGCACCGGCCCAACGCGCCACCCAACTCTTCGTCGGTCGCACCTCGGAGTCCAAAACTAGCAATCGGATCAACCATGACTGAAGCAACAAAGCTTCGGCGGGCACCGCCTGCCGAATGGTTCGAGCCGTACCCGGCGGGCCGTGCCCGCCCTACCCACGGCGCTTCTAAAACGCCAAGACTTCCCGCACCGCGTGCGCGATCCGCTCTGCGCTTGGCAGGAATGCTCGCTCTCTGGCGAAGTAGGGGAAGTGGACGTCGAAACCGGTTACGCGGCGGATGGGGGCTTCGAGGTGCATGAGGGATGTTTCGACGATTCGTGCGATGACCTCTGCGCCGATGCCGCAACTGCGTGCGGCTTCGTGGACGATCACGCAGCGGCCGGTCTTGGAGACCGACTGCTGAATTGTCTCCGTATCGAGCGGGGAAATGCTGAGCAGATCAACCACCTCGATCGACACGCCGTCTTGGTCTTCGATTTCTTCAACGGCTTCGAGCACTGGGCGCATCATCGCACCAAACGAGATGATCGTAAGATCGTTCCCTTCGCGCGTGACGTGGGCTTTGCCGATGGGCATGGTCTCGGGCTGATCGGGGACTTCCTCTTTGAACGCGCGATAGATGGCTTTGGGTTCAAAAAAGATGACCGGGTCGGGACTTTGAATAGAAGCAAGAAGCAGCGCCCGAGCATTGCGAGGCCCCGACGGAATCACCATGTGCAAACCGGGCGTATGAGCGAAGTAAGCTTCGCGAGATTCGCTATGATGCTCGACCGCACGGATGCCGCCGCCGTAAGGCATACGAAACACCATCTGCATCGCGTAGCGGCCCTTCGTCCGGTTGCGAAATCGCGCGACGTGCTGTTCGATCTGATGAAACGCCTGATAGAAGAACCCCGAGAACTGCATCTCGCAGACGGGCTTCATGCCGTAGATCGCCATCCCAGCCGCCCCGCCCGCAATCGCACCCTCGGCGAGCGGCGTGTCGATAACACGGTCAGGCCCGTATCGTTTCAAAAGGTCGGCTGTCACGCGAAAGACGCCCTCGTCCTGACCAATATCCTGCCCCAAGAGAACAACGTCTTTGTCCATTCGCAGCGCATCATCTAAGGCGAGGTTCAGCGACGACACCATGTTCAAATTCGACATAGATAGGCTACCCGTATTCGTTTCAGTGGCCGCGGTTTGTTGCGGCGCTAGGATGGTACTTTCTGCACTCGACATTTTGTATTCCAGAATAACGGGCGATTAGTGCCCTTGCCCTATCCCCTCGCGCTCCAAACACGCGGCAAACTCAGCGCGCTGTTCAACCAACTCCGCCGGCATTTCGGCGAGCACATGATCGAAACAATCAAGCGGATCAACATCGCGGCCAGCTTCGTAACGCTTGACCGCCTCCGCCAACTCTGCAATGACGCTCTTTTCGATCTCTTCGATCTTCGCGTCGTCGAGCACGCCCGTCTTCACAAGGTGCTTTTGATAACGAGGAATCGGATCGAGCTTTTCCCACTTTTTCACTTCCTCGTCCGAGCGATACTTTGTCGGGTCGTCGGCGGTCGTGTGGACGCCAAGACGATACGTGACCGCTTCGATCAACGTAGGACCGCCACCGCTTTTTGCCTTTTCGACAGCCTCTTTGGTCGCGACGTAAACCGCAAGCGGATCGTTCCCGTCCACCTGAATCCCATCAAAACCGTATGCGAGTGCTTTCTGCGCGATCGTTTCCGACGCGGTCTGTTTCTCTCGCGGAATCGAGATGGCCCACTGATTATTCGCGACGAGCATGACCATCGGGAGGTGGTACGCGCCGGCGA
>JAJRUK010000261.1 GCA_024277835.1 Planctomycetota bacterium
ATGGTCCGCTGGGTCTTTGGTCAGCCCGCTGAATAATTCCTGGTACATCCGCGCGACGCGCTGGGGCGTTTTTCGGAGTCCCTCGCGCTGGGGGTCTTCACCAACGGCGGACAAAATTTCTCGAACGGCGTTTTCGATTCGTTTCAGGTCCATGATGGGCGGAAAGGATACGGGGCATGCTCGGACCCGCCAACCGAGAGTGTTCCCGGCGAGCGTTGTTACTTGTATCCGGTGGTTGGGTGTGTATAATTCTTCGGAAGCAGTCATCGCCTCGGTTTTGGAGGTCGTTTGGCTGATGGCACGCCCGTTTTCCGCGTACCGGAGGAAGTTACGATTACCGCAAGTGACCTCGATACCCAGGTCGGGCAGGCTGTTGTCGCCGCCCGTAGATCGCCGCACCCGGTTTTTTGGGTGATTGCGGCGTGTTTGCTGGTGATTGCGACGGCTTCAGTGACACGAACCGGTTCTGGTCCTCTGGATGGGATCGCGATGGGTCAGATGTCCGGTGGTGCGGGTGCTCGGGGCGTTTTTGCCCTTGCGGGCCAGCTTTCAAAGAATACGTACGGGGTTTATGTCGTCGATACTGATGCCCTGACGATCTGGGCTTACGAATACCTGCCGCAGAAGGGATGCATGCGGCTGGCTGCCTCCAGAACGTGGCGGTATGATCGCTATCTGGAGAGTCACAACGTCTGCGACCTTCCACCGGAGAAGGTTGAAGAGATGGTAGAACTTCAGCGGAAATACAGGCTTGAGGCGAGCGACGCGGAGTCGTCGCAGCCATAGCTAAGCATCAAGAAGGCATAGAATCGATGGCGAAGAGTTTTTGCTCAGCGGAAGAGGCAGCGGTATCCCTTGGAATGACCGAAGACGGTCTCAAGGAGCTGGTGCGCGATGGAAAGCTTCGCGAATTTCGCGATGGCGGCAAGGTGAACTACAAGGTTGCTGACATCGAGCAGATTCAGGCGGAAAGCGGGTCGCCCGGCGATTCTGACGTCTCAGGCGAAAGCGGTGAAATCCTGCTTGAACCGGCAGAGGACTCTGGAATCAGTCTTGAGCCATCTGGCGATGACGTGTTGAGCCTCGATGCGTCGGGCATGTTGGGCGGGACGTCGTCCAGTACAGCCTCCAGCACAGCTTCGGGGACTGCGGCGAGCGAAGGCAGTTCGGTTCCGTCGGTGGGTATCAGCGTCTTTGACGACGAAGATTTCGCGGAAGATGACGTCGATCCGCTGGCCCAGACCGCGATGAGCGATGTGGCAGGGCTTGGGTTGGAAGGCGCGGGCAGCGGGTCCGGGATTCTCGATCTGACGCAGGAAAGCGATGACACCTCCCTCGGGGCGGAGCTTCTGGAAGAGATTTACACGGGCGACGACACGGGTGAGAGCAAAGCTGAGAGCGGAATCGCCGCCCTTGGCGACGATACCCGGGCGGGGCTTGATGAGGTCGGGGACGAGGGCACGGTCGATGACGACCCGTTTGAGGTAGAAACGGAAAAAGTCACAGCCGTAGCGGGTGCGGCGGCGCGAAAGAGCGCCGGGTCAGCTACCGACGCGGTCGCATCGGGGCTGACAGCGGCGATGGCGGTTGCGCTGGCGCTCATGTTGGTCGGGGCGCTCGCTTCTGTGTCACTGGTTCAGGGAACCATGCCCGGACTTCTTTCGACGATTTATTCGAATTTAATGATCTTTGCTGGTGGCGGTCTACTTGTGGTGATCATTGCGGTTGCGGTAAGCTATATGCTGGCGAAGCGATCGAGCTAGGCGTTGGCGATTGGCTTTATTTGGCTTGCTGATAGGTGGCGTGGCCATGCCGCGACGAGGATTGGGCATTTCTAGCGTGTGACTTGTCGCACGACATGGGGATGCTTCTGACAGGGATGTCACGTCGGTATTGTGAATGCGACGCGCCTTGAAGCGGTCGGTGGGTTGTGTTCACAGGTGAAGGAAAGCGTACAAGGATATTCAGAGTGGAGCACGCCAAAGCGACCTCGAATGCAATGGGCATCGAGACGGTTGTCGGCGCGCGTTTTTATGCACAAGCATAGGAGGCAAGTGATGCGTGGCGGCATTTTGTCAGTTGGACTGGTAGGTTGTGTGGGTTTTGCATTCGCAAGCGGGTGTGTTTCGGTTGAAGATCATCGACGGGTTCAGGCAGCCAATCGAACGCTCGCCGCGGAGAAGGAGTCGTTGCATCAGGAGCTGTTTGACGAGCGAAGTGTCAACGACAATCTTCGCAACAAGGTCGCATTCATGGAGCGCGAGTTGAATGGTAACTCGGAGCTTCTGGCAAACCTTCGAAATGAGAATGATCTTCTTGACCAAACGCGACTGATGGCGCTTACGACGCTGGAAGACATGCAGAGTCGCCAGACGCTGGGCACATTGGGCATGCCCAAGCTTCCTGCGGACCTGGATGCGAAACTCAAGCAGTTCGCCGATGCGCATCCGTCCGAGGTGAGTTATGACGCTGTGAGCGGGACGATCAAGTGGAAAGGCGACTTGATGTTTCCTCCGGGCAGCGACGTCGTAAAACAAGGCTCGGTCAATAGCATCACGCTTTTTTCCGAGATCATAAAGTCGGATGCTGCTACCGGATTCGAGGTGATCGTGGCGGGTCATACCGACAATACGCCGATCGGTAAGCCGTCCACACGCGCTAAGCACCCGACGAACTGGCATCTTTCATCGCATCGCGCGATCGCCGTTGGCAACACGCTTCGCAAGAGCGGGTACCCGGCCGATCGGATTTCCGTCATGGGTTGTGGTGAGTATCGCCCCGTGGCGGATAACGCGACGCCGGCGGGTAAGAGCACGAATCGTCGCGTGGAGATTTACCTTGTCCCGCGCGGTACCATCGTGCAAATGGCGACCGCGGCAGGGAAATCCGCGGTTGAAGTTGCAGCCGGCAAGTAAGCATCAGAGCCGCGCTCGTGAGGGAGCGGATAGAGCTTCTTAAACTCAAGTGACTCGGGCAACCCCCCTCGATCCTCCCTTGGTAAGGGGGACGGAAGAACAGGCTCGCTAAAGCCGACTGTTAGTTGCTCTAGAGTTGACTGTTAAGTGCTCTAGCCGAATTGCGACATCACAATCACGAATTCAAAATAGCGAATGAACAAAGAACGCCGCTCCGGAAACGGGGCGGCGTTCTTTTCTTATGCGGTTCGTGCGTGTTATCGTTTGGCACTGAATCGGTCGAAGCTGACGTGGGCGGTTACATAGTTGTCGCGCTCGGGTTCGTCGCGGCAGAGGTCGGTGGAGAGGTATTTCTTGTTTGAATCGGGCAGGACGGTGACGATGATTGCTTCTGGTCCGTAACGCTCGCTTAACTGGATCGCCCCGATGATGTTAGCCCCGGATGATATTCCAACCGCAAGGCCCAACTCAGCGCAGAGTTTTTGTGCCATCAAAATCGCGTCGCCATCCCAGGTATCAATGACCTCGTCAAGCTCATCAAGCTGAACGATGGCGGGGATGAATTCGTCGGAAATGCCCTGAATGCGATGTTTGCCCTCTTTACACCCCGTTCGTAGCGTCGGAGAATTCGCTGGCTCTAACGGATGGACATGCACAGGTCGGCCGCCGCGTCTGAGGTAGTCGCCGACGCCCATCACAGTCCCGCCGGTTCCAACGCCAGCCACAAAGACATCTGCGGTATGACCAAACATAGCAAGCTGTCGCTCGATTTCCGGGCCGGTCGTAAGGCGGTGAGCTTCGGCGTTGGCGGGGTGGGCAAACTGTCGGGGAAGAAAAACGTGGTCGTGCTCACCGGCGTAAAGTTCTGCTGAGTCGATCGCCCCAACGAAACCGCCTTGTTCGCGCGAGACGGGGACAACCCATGCACCGAAGTTACGAATCAACTGGACGCGCTCGCGACTCATCCAGTCGGGCATAAAAATGCGGACGGGGTGTCCAAGGGCGCGACCGATCGCTGCGAACGAAATGCCCGTGTTTCCGCTGGACGTTTCGACGATGGTGTCATGCGGCTTGAGCGTTCCGGATTGATAAGCGCGCCGAATGATGTGGGCAGCCATCCGGTCCTTGATGCTGCCGGTCATGTTCATCAATTCGTACTTTGCGAAGATGCGACCGGGCTTGCCGTTGAGGTGATAGCAGATCTCGAGAAGCGGGGTATTGCCGATCAGTGCGGATAGATCATTGATACATGAGATGCTGCTTGCTGATGTCGTCAGTTGCGTCATTTTACCCAAACGTCGAGAAATAGAACCCGTGCGCGCTCCGATACCGCCAAATACGCCCTGCAAGTGCGGTGCCAGTGCAGCGTCCATGATCGAGAATGGGTATGCTGAGGGCGTCCGCGGGTGCTGGAGGCGGTACGTTAGCTGGTCATGTTACGCTTTGAGCCGCGTTTTCATTGCGGAAACGCCGTTTCACACATAAATCGGGTCCAGCGAGAGCATTTCCTGATCCCACGCACGTTGTTGTATTCGATCCCATGCCGATGAGGCTGGCACAAAGTCCCACTCCGCTACCGAGGCTGTTTGCTGGTTGGGAAGCAGTTTCGCCCGGGGAAGTAGGTCGAGTTCGCTGTTGTTGAGACCGATAAACGGGAGGAGCTTTCGCGAGGAACGACCATGAAACAATCTCCTTGTTTGCCTGCATCCAACCCAGAATCCGTACCTCGGTTTCGTGGAATCATTCGCGAGGCGGGGCGAGGCGATATTTCTGCGCTGGTTGCGATCCATCGTGAGAGCCTCGGCGGCGATTTTCTCGTTCGACTCGGTCCGTCGTTTCTCAAGCGGGTCTTCTTTCCAGCGCTTTTCGATTCGCCTCGAAGTACGCTGTATCTCGCGGAAGAGGATGGTCAGCCTCTTGGCTTGCTGGTCGGTCGGGTTGGACTCGGGGGGGTTCTGGGGGAGGCGCTGCGATACCACCCCGTTTGGTTTTTTGTGACTGTGGTCGGAGCTTACATTCGCAGCCCTTGGCTGCTTTATGAAACGGTCGGTATTGTCGCGCAGCTTTGGTGGCGCAGGTCGCAGCCGGCTGACGACCAGGGGGACATGTTCTTGATCGCTGTTTCGGAATCGGCGCGTCGTCGCGGGGTGGCCAGCTCGCTGATCCGACATGTGATGTCGGCGTTTCGCGAAGCGGGAATCCATTCCTATCGCATCCTCGCTCACGCGGAGAACGCCGGTTCTGCCGCGACGTTCGAAAGTGTCGGTTTTCGTGAGCGCACGCTTTCTCGTTTCGCAGGACGCTGTTGGCGCGAATTGGCGCTCGATCAGCGCTTCGCCGCCGGTGCATGATGCGTCCATCATCTAGCGAGATATGTACCCTTGTGATCTTTTCAAGGGGCGCGGTCGGTCCTTCCGGTCGGGACAATTCGTATTGGCTTATTTCTCTGAAGGTGTCGTACGCGTCCGATTCTGTGGCTTGACTCGTGCGGGAGTCGGATAACCAGGCTCGTCTGATTGCGAAAGAAGATTCATGGAGAGTGCTTGCGATATCGAAGAAGCTGCTGCACCGTCTCATTGGAGGCGAAGGGTCGTCTTGGCGTTGCTTGCGGTCATCGTTAGTGTTGGGGGATGGTTGCGGATCGCTGGGGTGAACGACGTTGGGATTCGATTCGAGGACGAGGCCGCGTACTACGCTGACGCTCGACTTTGGCATCGTTGCGCGAAGCTTGCGATGGACCCTTTGGCGATCGCTGCGGTTATGATGGGTGAGAAAGAGGTTCTTCGCGGTCGCGTCGAACAGATTGGTGTTCGTCTCAAGGATCGTTACCGCAAGCCGTCACAGGGGTACACGGTTCTTGGGTCGGCGATGATGTTTGTGGTTGGTGAGGGGCCTGGTGCGCTCGCGGTCGTCAATGCCCTTGCTGGAACGGCGAGTCTTCTTCTTGTGTACTTCATTGGGGTCGCGCTTTGCGGTCGGGCTGTTGGGTTGATCGCGGCAACCGTTTTGGCGCTGTCACCGTATCATCTTCTCTATTCGCGTAGCGTATTTTCCGACTCGACGCTTATCTTCTTTTGCTTGCTGGGCGTGTATTGTTGGATACGGGGCGCTATCGCGAAGCGAGAGAGTTGGACCACGTTGATTCTGTGCGCGCTTTCTTTCGGATACGCGCTTACGTGCCATTATCGCAGCGGGTACGTGTTGGGATTGGTTGTATGTGCGGAGTTTCTACGCGTAGTCACGGGTGCTGGTCCACTAACGATGGCGCGGGTCAAGTCTGTGTCTTGTCGATGGTTGGCGTTTAGTTTTCTCATCTTTGTCCCGGCGTTGTTGATTGAGCTTGTCTTTCGCGCCGGGCAACTCGGCGCGTGGGCGTTTGATGCGAAGTTCCCGTTTGCGACTTATTTTGAATCGGTGTTCGACTGGGTAGGTATGGAGCGAGCGCTTGGGGCGAACGTTGGTGGGGCGCACTTTTGGGGAATCCGGGAGGCGTCGGTTCGCGGGTACGCAGAGTATCTCGTTCATTTGCAGGGGATACCGGCGTGCGTTCTCGGCGTGTTCGGCGCTGTCCTGCTGCTTCGGCGGCGAAGTGTGGCGATGCTTCCTGCCGTTATTTCGATTGTTACTGTTTTGTTGCTGATGTCGCAGCCGCATATCGTGGCCCGCGGGCTTTCCCTTGCGATTCCATATTTCGCGATCTGTACGGCGGTTGGAATTGTGCTGGTTTCGTCATGGATTGCTCGGCGGCGGTCGGCGGTGGTTGCGGTTCTGTCTGTAGCGATCGTAGGATTGATGGCGCTACCGTCGATGGGACGAGTAGGCGAGATTTACGGTCGACGTAGTGATTTCGGTGACGCATGTGCATTCTTGTCGCTTTCCGGCGGTGGTCGGGTGGTCGTCGCGGAGGATACACTGAAATACGACGTATTCAGCGGGAGCGATGTTGAGTTGGTCTACGGTCGGCGCTACCGAGCCAGCGGAAGTCCGGTCGAGATGCTTCAAAAAATGCGTGAGGACGGGGTTCGCTGGGTGATTGCGGACCCGCAGCGATGGCACTTTCGTGATGCGAAATTCGCTGCTCGGAATAAGATTTTCTTCTGGTGGCAAGAGCTGGAGGAGCTTTTGCGCGTCCGAGCGACGCTCGTCTTCGAGACGAAGCACCTTACCGGATCGCGGTGGGAGTTTCTCGCGGAAGGTCCGGGACTTGCCTATCTTGAGGAGATGTCCCGCCGGGGTGACGGGGCGATTCGCATCTACAGACTATCGCCAATCGCGGGGTAGGGTTTTCTCTGTAACTTCGTTCGCTTCGGTGGCTGACGCTCGCTGGTTCCGCTAGAATGGCTCTGCCTTTAGGCGGGTTGAGTCGCCCGCTTAGCATTAACAGCAGGGCGGTTAGAATGAGCGAAGTTGTCGGAACGAAACGCACACAATCAACCGGGCGGCGGTCCCGCGATCCTGTCACGTTTATCCTTGATCTCTTCAATGTGTGGACGGGGATTGCGCTTGCGGGGATTCTGTTCCTGTACTGTTCGATCGGAAGTGGTACCCCGGATGTCCGTAAGCTTCCCTGGTTGGAAATGACGGAGTTCGAGTGGTTTAACTGGTGGCCTTTCGCCGTCTTGATCGGGCTTTTTTCGATCAACATGGTTCTTGTCACCGTTCGCCGGATTCCGCTTCGCAAAATCAATGCTGGCGTTTGGATGATCCACAGCGGGATTATCATGATGACGCTGGGGAGTTATTATTACTTCACGACGAAGGTCGAGGGTGACGCGCCTGTTTTTCGGCGACAAGTTCGCGTTGAGCTTCCCGGGATGGATAAGCCGCTGTCGCTCATTGCGCTTCCGGGGAGTCACGCGCACGCAACGGTGAGCGGGAAGACGTGGGAGTTTCAGGTTCAAAGTACGAACACGAATTGGCCTATCCTCTCTGAGAAGCACAAAGGCGAAGTTGCCTACGCCGTGAACGTGATGGTGACGCCGCCTGATGGTGAGTCGTTTATCCGACAACTTCTCGATGGTTATCCGCAGTACACTGAGGATGTGATACCGGGGAAAGGGCGGGCGGTGAAGTCGACCGGGAAGAAGCTCCTGCGCGACGAGCTTTCGCTATCGCTTGAATACCATCCGACAGATTATTTCTATGTGATGGATACGTCGGCGCTCTATGTCCGGCGCGTTGGCGAAACGGAATGGGTGCAGAGGCCTATCGAGGGTCTGCCGCGATATAACGAGCGGATCGGATCGCGGGATCAGGTTTTCTTTGATCCCCATCAACGTATTCCGCTTCGTCCGATCGATCTTGATATCCCTCCCGCCAGCGACGGCGATGCATTGTCCGATGCGTCAGTTCATGTGACGGGTTTCCTGCGTTATGCTCATATGGAGCGTCGATGGCGGGATGGTAGCAGTCGCGGTGATCGGTTGAATCCATTCTTGAAGATTTCTCTTTCTTCGGATCAGGCGGCCAAGGAGTCCTTTGAACTTATCGCGTTTGATCCCGCTCGTCGGACTGCGGGTAATGGTACGATCGAGTTTACGTGGCTTCGCGATGCGTCGCAGGTCGCTTCGCTGCCGACCGACTCTCGGGCGACCCTTCGGATCAAGTTAGCTGACTCGGATGACGAGATGGTCGTACCAATCACGGCGGACACGCTTGGTGGCGACTTTCTGCCAATCGGTGATAGCGTTTTCTCGTATCGTGTTAAGAATGTCCAAGACCGGTTGACGATTCCGGGTCGTGACGCGCCCGTTTCGATTGCGATCGTCGAGCTAAAGACGCCCGAAACAACAATCACGCGATGGGTTGCGGATCAACCAGGGATGTCGCGCGATATGGGTGCGTCGCAGGGCGATCCGCACGGGGGAGAGCCGGCCACGCCGACCCCGCCCGACTCGCGCGTCGTCATGACGTATCAGCCCGGGTCCGCTCCGCTCATTTTTGCCGCTCATCCGGGCGGGCTACATTTTGTTTACAACGGTGCGGAAGGGCGCGCGATGAGTCGTCCGGTTCATCCGGGCGAGTCGATCGAGGTGATGCCCGGTCTGACGCTCCGTGTTGAAACGTTTCTTCCCAACGCCGTCGCGGAGGTTAGACCGGTCGTGGTCCCGCCATCGTCGAGGCAGCGCGGCGTCAAGGGGTTCTTCTCGATGATTCGACTTGAGATCAATACGGGAGGCAGCGCGCAGACCGAGTGGGTGTCCTTCAATCGCTACGCTTTTCCAAATCGCCAGTATGCTTACCAGGGTCGTTTTACGTATCTTCCGCAGCGGTTCAAGTTGGCGGATGGCGGTCAGGTCGAGGTGATGTTCTCTCGCGAGCGACAGAAGCTGCCCGCGTCGATTGCGCTTGATGATTTTGAGATCGACGCCCATTTTGGCGGTTATACGGGCAACGTTTCCACGATTCGCAACTACATCAGCCATCTGCGATTCAATGATGGAAGTGGCTGGACGAAGTCCGAGGAGATTCAGGTGAACGCGCCGACCGCGTTTGGTGGTTTTTGGTACTTTCAATCCATGTGGGATAAGCCGCAGGATCGTAACCCCGGCGGCGGGATGAACTATACCGGTCTTGGGATCGGAAACCGCAACGGGGTTTACATTCAACTTGCGGGTTGCTGCATCGCGGTTGTTGGGATGCTGTTTGCGTTTTATGTGAAACCGATGATGAAACGCAGGCGTGCAGCCCAGTCGCGTGCGAGGGTGTCGCGATCGACAGTTGTTTCAGAGCATGAAGAGGTTGCCGCCGAATTGCAGCAATCGGTGGGCGTTTGATGTCGAGAAGACTTTCGGAAGGCTGGTCGGGGCGACGAAGGAATCGAGCTGAATTATGAAGTTTCCCGTTCGATGGATCGATGTAATGGTGGTTGTCGCCATCGTTGGCTACGCTGGTTACATGTCAATGGGGCGCGGTCAGACTGAGCACGCCGACGCTGCGAGTTTCGCCAATGAGGTCAACCTTGCTCCGCTCTTTGCGACGGCGGTGCAGGGGGACGGACGGCTGCGGTCTTTCGAGTCTCATGCCAAGACGTTCATGGGTTATGTCAGTGGGCCGCGTGTGATCCATGACCAATCGTACGGCTTCACGTACCTGGACATGATGTTTCGACCCGAGGCGTATCGCGACGTTGACTTGATTTATGTGAAGAACAAGAGTGTGCGGCAGCAGATTCTTGGTGTACTTTCTGCGCAGGGTGAGATGAGTCCCGAACGTGCTGAAGAGGTTCAGAAGGTTGGGCTTTTTCCGCAGGGTGTTTTTGCAGATCCGCAGGTGCATGCGTTGTTGCAGAAACTGGGCGAAGACTTGATTCGCACGGCGAAAGAGGTGGACGCGATCAACGGTGCGCTCGGGGTTACCGATCCGCGTGTTTTGTTGAGCAATCTTCGCCTTGTTGCGCCACCAAGCGGCGATTCGCAGGCGCGGTGGTATTCGATGGATGAACTCGCTTCGGCTGGCGGTGCTCCGCAGGATAGTGTTCATGCGGGGATGACCACGACGGTCGCGATTCCGGGTCTTGATGCGAAGCTTCAAACGAAACTTTCCGATGCATGGTCGAAGCTGCGGGTAAGCTGGCGACTTGAGGACGTGGCTGGCATTAACGAGCAGGTTGCGTCGCTTGCGTCGCTGCTTCCGACAGTCGCGCCCGGTCTCTATCCGTCAGTCGACCGCCTGTCGATGGAGAGTTGGTATTTCCGCTATAAGAGCATGA
>JAJRUK010000262.1 GCA_024277835.1 Planctomycetota bacterium
AATGGTTCAAATGGGCGGAGTACGCCTCGACAATCGCTCGCGCCGCGCCTGCGATTCCTCTACAAACGCCGTTTTGAATCGCCTCGGTCGTGTTCCGCCCAAAAGGCGTCTCGGGGATGCCAGGTTCCACAAGCGGTAGGGCGGCTGTTTGTTCGTGCAGCGCTCGCAGTTGCATTTTCACGCCCGGTAGAATCGCGCCGCCAACGAGCTTTCCATCGCCATCAACCAGGTCGATCGTTGTCGCCGTCCCGAAATCGATCAACGTGCAAGCCGTCTCGATTTTCTCAAACGCAGCCGCCGCGGCACACACCCGATCCACGCCAATCGCATGAACTTCGTCCACCGCAACATCGATGGGCAAAGGCAGCTTCTCCCCAATCACCAACGGAATGCGTTCCATCGAAGTTTCGACATACTCTCGAATTCGATCGAGCGCTTCTGGGACAACTGATGCGATCACAACCGCCGCCGCATGTCCGGTTGGCATCGCTTCGACGTTCGCAATCAGCGCCTCGTGGATCGCGATTGTGTCTTCGGTCGCGACGGATGTCGGTGTCAGGAGTTCATCTTTAGACCATGTTCCGACGCCAATGGACGAGTTGCCGATGTCGATCACGACAACGGGTGCGTCGGCGTCGTAAGGTGCGGGGGTGTAGATCATGATTCTCGAAGGTGGGGCGGGGTCCGCATTGGAAGGGGCACTGCCGGGTCTTCCATCGCTTTCTCGTCCGGGTCTTTGCTCGCCTCCACGAGCTTCCAAAGTTTCTCCGTCATTTCGGGCAAACCTATACCCGCCACAGCACTGATGGGCAACACGGGCTGCCCGATCTCCCTGGCGAACGCCTCCGCAGCTTCGCGACCGTCCGTCAGGTCGGTTTTGTTCGCGACGATGATCTCAGGCTTGTCCGCGAGCTTCTGACTGTACTTTTCAAGCTCGCCGCGAATCGTTCGATACGATTGCTCAGGCGTGCCGGGCGTCAGGTCGCTCCCCACATCCACAACATGCAGCAAAACGCGCGTGCGCTCAATGTGGCGAAGAAATTCGTCGCCCAACCCTGCACCTTCGTGGGCACCCTCGATCAGACCCGGAATATCCGCCATCACATAACGCCGACCCCCGGAAAGCTCGACAATGCCAGGGTGTGGCTGCATCGTGGTGAAGGGGTAATCGGCGATTTTCGGCCTCGCTTTTGAAAGGCGAGACAGGATCGTACTTTTTCCAGCGTTCGGAAGTCCGACCAGTCCGACGTCGGCAAAGAGTTTGAGCGAGAGCTTTAACCAGCGTTCCTGCCCTTCGGTGCCGGCTTCGGATTGCAGGGGCGTCTGGTTCGTCGCGTTGGCGAATTTCACGTTACCGCGTCCGCCTTTTCCGCCCTCGGCGATGCAAATCCGCTCGTTCATCTCGCTGAGGTCTTTGATGAGAATACCGGTGTTGCGATCGTACATCAGCGTCCCAAGCGGAAGCTTCAGCACGAGGTCGTCGGCGTTCTTGCCGTACATTTTCTTGCCCATCCCGGGCTGACCGTTGCGAGCGACCCAGTGGTGCTTGCCCTTAAAGTCCAGAAGCGTATCGACACCGGGCGTCGCGACGACAACCACGCTGCCGCCGTCGCCCCCGTCGCCGCCATCCGGACCGCCTCTGGGGACGTACTTCTCCCGCCGAAAGCTCGCGCAACCGTCACCGCCATTGCCAGCACGGACATAAATTTCAGCTTCGTCAACAAGCATCGAAAACACTGACCCCGAAACCACCGACCCATACAAAAAGGGTGGCCTAAAACGACCACCCCATCAGCTTTACCTGTTTCGCGATGCGTGCCCTATTCAGGGACGACCACATCGACCTTGCGACCTCGAAACTTGACGATCCCGTCGGCCAGCGCAAAGAGTGTGTCGTCGCGTCCACGACCAACGTTATGACCCGGCAGATGGGGCGTCCCCTTTTGACGGACGATGATCGTTCCGATCGTGACTTTCTGCCCGCCGTATCGCTTGACTCCCAAGAATTGCGGATTGCTATCGCGTCCGTTTCGTGAGGAACCTTGACCCTTCTTATGTGCCATAACGTGTACTCCGCTTTCCGTATCGCACCGGTGTTCAAAACCGGCGTCTTCGTCAATCGTAAGCTATCGCAAGACCCACTGCCGGTTGCGACGAATGGGTTTTACGTACTTTCTCGTTTCCGGATCGCCCGGAAGATCGTAATCCAACTCCAGCGTTCGCCGGAGCAGGAAGAACCGTTTGTTTTTTTCCGACTCAGGCTCATTCGTCTTAAAAGCCGGGTTGGGCAGTCGCTCAATATCGCCAGACAGTCCGCTGGCAAAAACACGAAAACCCGCAGCCTTGGTATCGAACGTTGTGAACACCGCAGCCGACGTCCTCGCATTCACGCCGCCCTGCATGAGCTTGCCCGTGACCTTCGAGGGTGTCGCAAAGAAGGGAAACTCCCTCTTGTGTCGTGCGGCGATGGCGTCGTACACCTCGGGGCTAATCCCGTCGCCGGCGACAACCGTCTCAAGTTTGTCCGTAATGATCCGAAACGAAGGCGTAAAAGTAACATCCTGGCCCGTGCGATTGGTCACCCGGTACACGACATACCAGAACGTCGTCGGCGTTGAGTCGCCAAGCAACTTCACTTCGATCCGCTGCGGGTCGTAGAACTCGAAATCCAGCTCCCACGTCTTCGCCACAAGCCCCGCCCGCGGACCAGCCACAACGGCAGTGACCCCAACGAGGGCAACGAATAGAATGATACCACGCCGAATCATAGCACCTCATTGTATATCACGTCTCAACTGCGTCAAACGCGGTATCCGCCACCCAGTCGAAACTGTCATGTACCTGAGCGTACCGCCGATCCGCATCTACTTTGCCTCCGAAGGACCGGTCGGCTAGACTCCCCGCGGTGTTCCAGGACGCTCTGACAGGTACGCACAAAGGCTATGAAACCCGAATTTGAACCAGGAATCGTTCGCGAGCACGTCGTCCGGGTGACCGAGGCGATGTGTCCGGCGTTTGACGGGGTGGTCGTTCATCGGGTCTACTCGACGTGGTCGGTGGCCCATCATTTTGAGCTGGCCGCCCGGATGGTCCTCGTTGACTTTCTGGAGGAGCACGAGGAAGGTGTTGGCTCTCATGTGAGCGTCGATCACCTCGCGCCGTGTCCGATTGGGCGAGATGTGCGGGTGCGGGCGACGCTCGTAGAAGTTGAGCATGGTAGACATGCTCGCGTGGTCTGCGACCTGGAAGCCTTCGACGGCGATCGCCTTCTGGCTCGCGGGAA
>JAJRUK010000263.1 GCA_024277835.1 Planctomycetota bacterium
AAGCGAACCCACGATGGCGAATACATCATCATCATGGAGTATTGCTCAGGACCGTCCCTTCGCGATTTGATGATCGCAGAGCCGAACGGATTCTCAACCGAGAAGGCAGCGTTTTTCGCACGCGAAACGGGCAAGGGTCTCTCGTACCTGCATGAGCGCGGCATCGTTCATCGCGACCTGAAACCGGGGAACCTTTTCTTCGACGACGGGTATGTCAAGATTGGTGACTACGGACTGAGCAAGTTCATCTCCGTTTCGAGGCATAGCGCCCAAACGGCAAGCGTTGGCACGGTTCACTACATGGCCCCGGAAATCGGCAGCGGGAATTACTCGCGCGGCGTGGATATCTACGCGCTCGGTGTGATGCTTTATGAAATGCTCTTGGGAAAGGTTCCGTTTGAGGGATCGTCCATGGCCGAGGTGCTGATGAAGCATCTGACCGCGCAGCCCGAACTCGATCAGCTTCCAAAACCGTTTGGCCACGTGATCCGAAAGGCTCTTGAAAAGGACCCCAACGACCGCTACCAGACCGTTGACGAGATGATCGAAGAGATGCTCTCCGGCGAGCAGATTCAAAAGAGCTTGGCGGGGTTTAGCCCCAAGAGTTTGCCAGGTGCGGTTGCGCGTGGCGGGTCAGACCCGGCAGCGTCTCCATACCCGTCGCCGAATCCGCTGCCTAGTGGCATGCCAACAATGCCGATTCCCCCGCGACCCGTAGGTCAACCTGGGTCCGGGATGCCCATGCCCGATCGTCTTGCGAAAAAGCTCGACAAAGTTTCCCGCAAGATCGAAAAGAAGATGAGCAAACTCGCGGGCAAGTTCGGGAAAGATATGGCGAAGGGTGGGATCGAGGCTCAGCCTCCCTTCGTAGCCAATGTCGCGGGAACCGGAAGCGTGCCGTGGGCAACACCCGCGCCGCCGGCGAGTCTCGGCGCGAAGCGGTTCATGCTGACGGGTTTGCTTACCGTCGGCCTATCAGTTGGACTTGCGGTGTGGGTTAGTCTCGCTTCCGATTCGGTTCACAGCGAAGAACTCGCCATTGCTGCGGGTATGCTCGTGGTCACGATGCGGTTGGCGGTTGGTCTGGCCGGCAAGGCATGCGCATGGTTCGCAGTCAGCGACGGTCCGGACTGGGCACAGCACATGGTCACGGCATGCGCAGCCGCTCCACTGCTCGCGATCGGCTCATTGCCAGCCCTCGATGATGTCCCTGGCGGTGTGGCGATTTTCCTCGGACTCGTCGGAAGCGCCGCTTTTGCAAACTGGCGCAAGCTGGCCGATGAAAACACTGGCGAAGTTCGCTTCGGACCCATTTTCGGGAAAGCGCTCGGGGCGTTTATTCTGACGGCGATCATCACAGCCATGCTGGACATCGGTCGCGAAGAAGAATTCATTTTCATTGCCGCTGGCGTCGCTGGAGCCGTTGCGTTCATCGTGCAAGCGGGAGCATCATTGGGAGGGTGGACTCCGCAGAATGCGTCCGGTTCGGGCGAGGGTTCCGCGCCACCGCCGCCTCCCACTTCCGGCGATCGACAGGCGCAGAGCGTGTCCGAACAAGATACGCCGACGTGGCCTGCCAATCCCGCAATGGCTGCCGCGCAGGCAGCATCATCCGCCGCCTTTGCCGCAGCGCAGGGACAGGGGGCGATCGGAAATGGTCTCCGCCTCCGCGGCGGGTTCACACGGTTCTTCTGGGCGCTGATGGCGTTTGTGTTGAGCGGCGGGGCGATCGCGACTTTCATGATCACTATGGTCGGCAATATTTCTTATGAGGAACAGACAGGCGCAATCATTGGCAACGTTGCGTGCTTCGTCTTTGCGTTGTTCGCCATGACCAAGGCGACGCCTTTTGCGAAGATTGGCTTTTGGCGCGGGATGCTTCGTCCCTTCATGATGACTCTGTTTGCTTTTGGAATCGGCGCCACGAGTGCCGCCGTGGCTCGAAACTGGGATCATTGCGAAGAGTGGGGAGAGGAACTCTCGTCTTCGCGCGTTGAGGGGATGTCCGCAGTCATGTCTAGCGAGGAAACCGAGCTTAGCGTCTCGAAGCGAGGGGAAGAGACGGCGATCTCCCTTCGCGGACCGGCCACGCCGATCCTGAATACCGACGTGGGGTTGGCGACGGCGAAACACTTGGAAAATGCAATAGCAACTGCCAACGCCGACTCCAGCACACGTGAATGCCTTCGCTATACCCTGAACACCGACAGTCGAGGCGGACTGGTCACCGGGTTGGTGCTTTGTTCGCTAGGATTCCTTGCACTGCTTTTTCTAACAGGTCGCAAAGCGAAAGCGCCGCAAACGTTCCTGCAAGGAAGCGCGACATAACCACGATCCCACTGAGCCGCATGCTTTAGCTTGCGCGGACGTGATACGTCAAGGATCGCCCGATTCTCGACGACTCGTCTATGTCACTCACAAAGCAGGGCACGTTTCGACGTCGCAGCGACACGGGGCGCTTGCGCTGACCGCTCGGATTGGATACGGTCGCTCTCGGCGCGGTATTCTTGTCCAAAACCGTAACGAGTTCACCCGTTTCCCTCGATCCAGTCGATACGCTCGCGGTCTGCGGTGGTATTTTGATCGCAACCCGCGTATCATCTGATTGTGCTATGCGGAGGGTCTGGCATCATGGCGTTTTTCGATAAACCGTGCCGACCCCTGTCACAGGCGAGCGTCAAATGGAACCAAACGACAACCCCGAACGTTCTGGCAACCCGAACGCCTACCTGATCGAGCAGATCCGCGCCGGCAGTCAGGCTGCGTGGAAGGAGTTGATCGATAGTTACTCAGGACGCCTCCTCGCCTTCGCTCGGGCACGTACGCCGAGTATCGCCGATGCGGAAGACCTTGTGCAGGAGACCTTTATCGGTTTCTTGCAATCCGCGATGCATTTCGACCCGTCGCGATCGTTGGAGACGTATCTTTTTACGATCCTGCGATACAAGCTCTACGATTTACTTCGCTCGAAGAAGATGAAGCTTGTTTCGGAGCCGGCGGATGCGGAAGATTGGTGGGACCGAATTGTTCCCGGTACGGAGGAGAGCTCGAGCGGTCTCGCCGTGCAAGCTGAGGCAACCGTCGAGCAGGAAAAGCTACTCGGCGAGGTTTTGCGCGAGCTGATCCACGATATGCGCGATCGCGAAGCGTTTACCGACCTTCAAGTGATCGAGCTGATCTTTTTTGGCGGGCGTCGCAATATTGAGATCGGCGAGCTATTGGAGATTGATCAAAAAGCGGTCGCGGGGATCAAGTTTCGTGCGATCCAGAAGCTCCAGAAGTTCCTCGGTCAGCGCGATTCGTCGGACCTTTCCTGTTTGGA
>JAJRUK010000264.1 GCA_024277835.1 Planctomycetota bacterium
AGGGGCTTGCTTCGCTTTCTGAATGGAAGCAAACAAAGAGCCTGTCCGGACTTCGCGAGAAGCTGTTTCGCCTGCACGGCGGGCAGTACGTCAGCGAGATCACTGCGCAACTGACCGAGGACTGGGATCCACACCCGGAACTTTTTGAAGCCCTTATCGAGGCGCTTGTGTTGCTGGGCGATGCGAGCGAGCCGCTTGACGAGACCGTTCGATACCAGGCAGCTCTGTTGACGTCTATCGGCGCGATGCCGCGTCTGGATGCGTGCATGTCCTGCGAACGGAGCGACGATTTACTTTATTTCTCCTCGTTCGAGGGTGGGCTGCTTTGCAGGAACTGCGAAGCAAACCACGTCGAGAAGCGCGAGCTGTCGCCCGGGTTGATCGAGTCGTTGCGGCGTGGTGCGGGCGGCGAGAGCGTCGGTGAAGATCGTGAAAGCGTCTTTTCCGTGCTGAACTATCACATTTCCCATTCCATGGGGCGAGAACCGAAGCTCGCCGGACATCTCGTCTCGCTCCAGCGTCAAAGACGCATCAACTGACGCCGCTGGTGCGATGGATGATCGGATTCTGGCACAGAAATTGCCGCGTAATCAGCCAGCGTCCTGGATAGGCACACCTGTTTCACCGGGAGTAGATGGAATGAAGCTAAATCGATTATGTTGTGGTGGGACGGTCACTTCGATCTTGTTTTTCATCGGTTGTGCTGGGTTCGTGCTCCCGACTGCGGACGAGATTCTGGTCTCCAGCGTCTCGGCGAAGGCGGACGAGCTTGTCGCATCCGTTGGTGGTGAAGACGGGTATGGCGGAATGATGATGGGTGGCTACGCCGATCACGTTTCAAGCGGGATGGGTTTTTGGCAGACGGACGATCTTGCCCCCGACGGGTCAATGGTGACCGTGCAGTTCCACAATGACAGCGGCGAGGATTGCACCTTTGATTTTTCGTATATCGCCGCACGCACAGGCCTGGATGAACAATCGATCCTTGTTGATGTTGACGCCGGCGACAGCGTGGCGTTCGATATCGAGTGCGCCGAAATGATGGGCCTTGGTGAACTCGGCACGCCGGGCGCTGTTGGGTGCATGCTTGCAAACGGTGATGAAATCGAGAACACGATGGCGGTTCCTGGGTTTCTCAACCTGGATTATCTCTGTGGCGAAACGTATTCGCATCACCTGCGAACCGACGTCGATGACTTGGACGAAGATGGGGACACGGAGGAGCTTGTCGTTTACAGCGACGCGCTGCTGATGCACCTTGAAGACGGCGGCCCGACCGGGCACCAACACGGGTTCGGAATGGGAATGATGGGCGGGCATCGGAGATAGACATCACCCACGCCATCCATCGTCGAATGCGAATCCTCTACCGTGAGCGGCGAACAGAAAGGCCTATCGACGCTATCAAGAATAACGGGCGAGGGCGCATCGTGCGCTCTCGCCCGTTTTGTTCTTCACTTCGTTATTGCACTGACACGTACGTTGCTACGGGCACGTACCAACGGTACCAAGGCTCATGCCTGCCTGGTCGGCAAGACATGCGTTGTCGTACGTGATTCGATCGCACCCACATACCGGAGAGTAGATCGCGGGGCATTTGGCCGGTTGCGGAGTACATGTACCAGTCGAAGCACAAATTCCCGTCGGCGTCTTGCAGAACTCTCCTGTGCCACAATCGACGTCAGTAATACAAGAGGCGTTGCATTCACCATCGTAGTCGACGCTCACGCGCGCTTCGTCCGCTTTGCATTTGTTTTCGTAGGTCGTTCCATTGCATCCGCAAACCGGAAGATAAATCGCGGGGCAAGCTGCCGGGCGTGGGGAACAGATTCCTGATCCGCCGCAGGTGGCCGGGGCGGTCGAACAGAATTCGGTGATGTCGCAATCGTCGTTGGATGCACAAACGACTTCAACACATGCACCAAAGTGATCGATACTCACGCCGGCCATTGCGACAAGGCAACTGTTGTCGTAAGTGATTCCATCGCAACCGCACCGCGGTGAGAAGGAATCGAAGCAGCGCGTTGGGCGAGAAGCGCATTCACCAACTCCGAAGCAATCAAGGAAACCTTTTCTGCAGTATTCGTCCACCCCGCACTCGTTGTTGCCACTACACACAACGGGGCACTCGCCAGTGGAGTCAACGCTCGAGCCGGCGAGGGCGGCCTTGCATGAGTTGTCGTAGGTTACGCCGTCGCAACCGCAAACCGGAGCATACACGTCCGGACAGGCAGCCGGGACGGGTATACACTCGCCATTGAAAGTGCAGAGACGGTCCCGGGTATAGCAGTAGTCTCCGGACGCACAGTCGGCACTCGAGTCACACGGGATGATGCAAACGCCAGTATGGTCGATGCTCACACCGGCAGCCGCTGCTTCGCATGAATTTCCGTAGGTCGCACCATCGCAGCCGCAGACCGGGTCAAACACATCCGGACAGGCGGCTGGCACGGGGGCACACGTACCCGCCTCACCGCAGGCACCTTCTGCGCTGACGCAGTATTCATCGATTGCGCAATCTGCATTGCTCGAGCAGCAGTCCGGCGGCAGTAGTGGCCCGGTAAAGCTCGCTTGCATCAACTTAAAATCATCGAGATCGACGTCGCAGTCATGGTCGATATCGCCCCAGGGTCGGCCTTCTGCATCCACGGGGACCCCTTGGGGCGTGTCGCAACAGACGTCGAAGATGTCTGGAACACCGTCGCCATCCGAATCCACGCCAGCGGGCAGCCCGGCAGCGAGTAGTGTAGAAAATGCGAATACAACCGAAGACGTAACAGAAATCATCGCGTGAATCTCCCCCGCAGGCTCGTTGCACGCTTCCCATCCGATCGCCCCCCACGTTGGAAAGAAAATGATCGGACCCGTGCAAATCGACGCTGCTCCTCACATTTTATCCATGCGAGGCGCGCGATTCAAGCCGGTGGTGCGCGAATGTTTGTACGCTGAACGCACGGAATCGGATGTATTGGCGCGAGGTTGCGGTTATCGGTCGTGGCAGGGGCTCGTTTGGGCGAAGGGGCGTTGTCCGATAAGAACGGGTTGGTGCGAAAGGCGGGCTGTGTTTAGATCGTGCTTTCGATTATTGCGCGGCGCTGTTGCTCGAGCGCTTCGAGCTGCGGAGTTAGCTCTTTTTTCAGATGCGAGCAGTGATTCAGCGCTTCACGAACTTCCTGCTTGATCGGGAGTGTCGCGCTCATGTCGCAAAAGTAGCCGCCGGGCGTATTCTGAGAAAGTTGCGAGATCATCTCCGCCAGCGAAAGCGAAACCTTGCGAAGTTCGCGGTTGACTTCGATGTCTTCCTCGAGCGAAAGCTCATCGATGTGGCGTTTCAGTCGTTCGATGCCCTGACGTACGAGTCGCGATGGCCCCTTCGTTTGCTGTAACGTCACCGTGCTGTGGACCAGTTGCCCGACGGCTCCGAGCGGACTGCGGTACATCATCTTGCTACGCGCGCTACCCAGCGAGTGCGTCATCGAGTTCAAATGATCTTCGGTCTGCTCGGCTGCTTCGATCGCTTTTGTCACGGCACGATGTTCTGCCTTGATTTGTTGGAAATGGTCGTCGATCTCGGCAAGTTGACTCGCGTGCTCGCCGCCTTGCGAGCGAATCTCTTCTGCGGCTGCATCGCAAGCTCGATCGTACTCTTTCTCGACCTCGCGAAACCCTTCAAGATCGCGCTCCATCGTCAGCACTTGCTCGTTGAGCGCTTCTAGTGCTTCGATGCTTGTGCGATACTTTTCAGTCAGCGGCACCAGCTCTTCCTTGAGTGCGTCGAGCCTTTCTTGTTTGTTCCCCTTTAGCGAACTGGCGAGACTCGTGAAGGAAAACGACTCAAGCGATTGGACCTGGGCGTCAAGCTCGTTGACTAACGCTTCGAGTTTGTCGAATTGAAAGAGATCGTCGCCAAGCTTCTCGCGCAGCCGCGGAAGCTCGGCCTTGACACCTGTCAGATGGTCCAGCCGCTCATGGATCGTTGCAAGATTTGTTCGTGCATCGCCGTTCATCAGACTTCACTCCGAAGAGACTCCAGAGGGTCTGTCGGACCGGTTTGCAGGCTTCTTAAAGCGTTTTCGGATGATCGGAGCGGGTGATAAACGGTCTGTTTGAGGGCGTCAGGTGCGGTGGCTACCGGACATGATGGGGCGGAGGTTCTGATAAATGATGCGAGGCGAGTCCGGTTCAAGCGTCGCCGAGGAAGTCGCGCCATCTGATCTGCACGTCAGGCAGGAAGTATTCCGCGCCGCACTCCGGACAGCGATGCTCATCCGGCAATCCGCGCACATTGTAGCCACATTCCAGGCAATTCATGTAGTCGTTCTCGCGGACTAGCTGACCGAAGTGTCTCGCGGAACGGCGGATTATTCGGCGCGCGATAAACGTAGAGGTAATCATGACAAACAGCGAGAGGTGTAGCCACGTCGAGGGAATGCTCATTGAGAACCAAGGCACGCCGACGATGTTGAGTGTCTGGAACGTGAGCAACGGCAGTAACGGCAGCTTCGCGCAGAACTCGATCCACCGCGTCCATCGAACATGGACCCAAAGCGCTTTCGGGAACTTTCCACTTGGGCGAAAAGCTGTCAGATGATCCGTTTCGATCTCGTTGAGCTTCTTAGGCCATTTCATGGGGGATATTCTATCATCATTGGGAAGCCCTTTTTCTCGGACCCATCGGCGATCAGTAACAATCCTTGACAATCTTCGTTATTAGTGGTACACTCCAACGGTGTGTGACAGTCCAGGCAGGGGCAGGCGAGGTTCCAGGCTGAAGGCCTGCTCTATCGTAGCCGGGGGCAAGCATAGCGTCGCGCCCGGATTGCTGACACCGCCCGACCGACCCTGAAGGGGTCGTCTACTTACTGGGTAGGCGCACGAACCACCTGTTCGACCCTTACAGGGTCGAGGACAAGCGCATCGATTTTCCGTAGGCGGCGTCCCGCGTGTGGCGGAACTTGCCCACGGCTACTATAGGTCAGCCCTTCAGGCTGCACCCGCTTGCGGCGTTGAGGCTACCGAAGCGGTCACGCGCCGGGCAAGCCTGCGAATCGCTACGCGCGCCGTGAAGGAGTATCAGCCATGAATGTGTCGCTTACGTCCACGCTCGAAGACCTTGTGCAGAAGAAAGTCGCGTCGGGGTTATACAATTCGGCGAGCGAAGTTGTTCGCGAGGCGTTGCGCCTTCTTGAGCTGCGTGATCGGGAGCGCGAAGTCAGGCTTGGTGCGCTGCGTGATGACATCGCGGTCGGACTTGGGCAACTTGATCGGGGTGACGTCGCGGAGTTTGACGACGAATCCCTCGGTACTCTTAGCGGCAACATCAAGAGCGATGGTCGCAAGCGCCTTGCCGCTAAGAGAGATCGCAAGGCATGAGCCGATACCGTCTTTCCAGGCAATCTCGCCTGGACCTTGACGACATCTGGCGCTTCATCGCATCTGACAATCTCGCCGCTGCTGATCGCTTGATCGACGAGCTTATCCGCAAGTTTCAGACACTCGCCAGTGAGCCGGGTATTGGTCCAGACCGTAGCGAACTCGCCGAATCACTCCGTAGCTTTCCCGTCGGCAACTATGTCATCTTTTATCGGGCAATGCGACATGGGATCGAAATCGTTCGCGTTCTCAGCGGATACCGCGACCTACCCGACGTTTTCAGTGACGAATGAACAACACTGGCTGGAAGCCAGTGCCACATTTGTCTTTGGAATAGGCTTTAATTCGCACGTTGTTCGAGCGCGGTGAAGTAGTGTCGTAGCTGCGCGATCGAGGC
>JAJRUK010000265.1 GCA_024277835.1 Planctomycetota bacterium
CTTCGCGAAGGACTGGATGTTCATCGACCTCCTCCACATCGTATCGATCGAACCCGACGAAGGGTCGAACGGCAACGGACAAAAGCGGAAGCGTTCCGGTAAGAGGTAGTCCATGGCTGCATTGACAGGTGGCAAGTCGAGAATCGTGCGGTTCTTTCCTCCGAACGTCCTCGCAGGCTAAAGCATGCGGGTCGGAGGGTGCTTCCCCACGCTCGCGGTTGGAGTTGCGTACGCCGAAGACGCACCGCCATCGGTTGCGGCTTGCTACTCGATCCATACTCGGTCGCCCGGTTTCAAGTCGGGGATCTGGTCTCGTTTACCTTTTATTTCAGCGATATCCATGGCAAACGTGGGCGAGATGGCGACGATCGTTGCGGGTTCGCCGTCGGGAGACTTTGGGACGTCGATGCCTGCCGCCTGGAGCCAACGGGCGGTTCGCCTGATCTGATCGCGGTGCGAAGATTCTAGCGAATCTGCACCGGTGGCGTTCTTCACAGGCGAAAACTCCTCAGCCCGGTCGACCTCGAGCGCGAGCGTCTCTTCGGCAAGCGGAAGTGCGTCGAACACGAACGTCTCGAGCTTGACCGCGTTCGGACTTTCTGTTTCGACCGGTTGACCCGCCTCATCGAGATGCGAAACCTTCTTTTCCGCGCGACGAAACGGCAGGCGGAAATCTGATCCGACGATTCGCTCGACGAAATCAACGTTGAGCAGATGGATGGCTAAGTTGCCGGCGTCGAACCGCCGCGTTCCGTCGTCGTTTTTCTCGTGCGCGAGGGCTTCCGGGAAATCGGAATACTCGACCACACATGTTTTTCCATCCACAACGCATAGGTTGCCGACCTTTTCGAGATCGCTCGCCTTGCGGGCGACTTTGGTAGACATTTCCGAGCGCGATTGGGCGTGTAGCCCGACGAAAAGCGGGTCGAACGGTTTCACCAGCGGGTTGTCAACCTGGAAATATGAAATAATCTCGATCCCGCGCGACCGCATGTCTGCCGTCGCCCCACTCGCGATCATGGCTTTGAGCGAACCGCCGTGACCATCCGGTGCGCGGGCGAGGCGATGCTTTTCAGTAAGTAGAAGCTTCCCGTTAAAGTCGAACGCGGGGAGCATTCCCTGCGAGAAGAGCTTTACCGAGTCGGGTGATAAGTCGAACCACTCATGTTCACAAAAGTAGGTATGCGTATCGTGGTGATTGGCTTCGCTGGTCATGATGTACCAAGGAATTTCGCAACGGTATCGCGTCGAGGCAGCTTGGACGGTTTCGGCGAAGAGATGAAAAAGCGTGCGACCGCCGACGGGTGTCACAACGAGCGTGCCCTTTGGTCCGTCGTGACCGAGTCTGGTCCCCTGCCCCCCCGCCACCGTAAAAGCTGCGACCTTGCCACCCTTGAGAAGCCGCTCGCCGAGTTCGCGCGCATCGGCATATTGCTTGGCGAGCTTCTCACCAGGATCGGATGGCAGCACTTCGGCGGGGGCCAAGTTGGAGAGGGTCGTGGTCTTGGGGGCTGCCAACACATGGGTCGGAATCACTGGATCGAGCAGCGACCACGGAATCGACTCGATATCATCGAGAAGCTGAGTTCGCCGATCGTCATCCAGCTCTTGCCACCAGCGCAGGACGTGGGTCTGTCCGCGCGTGGCGAGGGTTTCCCTTGCGTTCTCGTATCTCGTCTCGGTTTTCGTCGTGGTGCTCATGTGCGTACTCGGTCTCTGTGCGTTAGGACTGATAACTTGCGTCGCGGAGCATTCATCGGCGAGGTTTGCAAGCGGGCTGCACGATAGGCGGGGGTCGCGTCGATGACAATGGGAGACGGGTCGGATTCGCGAAGCGGGCTTGACTGCACGTAAGCCACCATTTCGCATAAGGTTACACGATCTTCGCGACGGATGAATCCGTCAACGTGCGAATGGGTATAAGTCAGAGGTGGGAGTCCGCCCGGGGATCGGGAATTCTCGGACGCCGGGAACGCACCAGACTCGGATGTCGAAGGGTATAATCCACCGCGACACCGTAGCGGTTTCGATGGGATGAAATAAAAGTGACGATCGGCGAGGTACTACAACAGCGCAAGGCCATAACGGCTGCCCAGCTCAAAGAGGCCAAGGGTGCGCGCAAACCGTCGGAGCGGATCGAGCACTGCCTCGTACGGCTGGGGCACATCGATGAGCGCGAGTACCTCGAAGTGTACAGCGAGCAGCTCTCGGTTCCTCTGGTGGACCTCTCCAAGGTCGAGATCGACGCCGAGCTATTGAAGCAAACGCCGTCGAAACTGGTTCACCGCGATCGCGTGATTCCGATCGACCGACACAACGGCACGATTCGGGTGGCCACCAATAACCCGTTCAACCTGTACGCGTTCGATGAGCTGCGAATGCTCATGGGTGCGAAAATCGAGACGGTGCTCGCAACGGGCGAAGAAATCTCTCGTGTAATCAAGCAACACTTCGGCGTTGGCGGGCACACCGTCGAGTCGATGATCGATGATTCTGACGACGGCGTGACCGTTGTGAGTGAATACGATCAAGACAACGCCGACCTGATCGAACAAGCGCAGGAAGCGACCGTCGTCAAGCTCGTCAATGAGATTCTGCTTGAAGCGATCCGCGACAGGGCCAGTGACGTTCACATCGAACCGTATGAGAACGATCTGAAGATTCGCTATCGCATTGACGGTGTCTTGCATACGACCAATGTACCGCCGGAAATTCGCCGCTTCCACGCCGCCATCGTCAGTCGCATCAAGATTCTCTCGAACCTCAACATCGCCGAAAGACGCCTTCCGCAAGACGGCGGGTTTAAGATTCGTGCGCAAAACCGCGACATCGACCTTCGAGTGAGTATTATCCCGACGGCCTTTGGCGGCGCGGTCGTTATGCGAATTCTCGACAAGCAGTCGGTGCTTATCTCGATGGATCAGTTGGGACTGATGGATGAAGCGTTGGAGGGCGTCGAAAAGCTCATTTCCCAACCTTACGGGATTATCCTTGTCACCGGACCAACCGGTTCGGGTAAGACGACGACGCTCTACTCTGCGTTGAACTCGATCAAGAACGATGAGGTCAAAATTCTCACGATCGAAGACCCGATCGAGTATTACCTCGATGGCATTCAGCAGGTTGGCGTGAAGCACAACATTGGACTGAGCTTTGCGTCGGGTCTCCGGTCGTTCCTTCGACATGACCCAGATGTCATCCTCGTCGGCGAGATTCGTGACCTCGAGACAGCGGAAGTCGCGATCAATGCGTCACTGACGGGTCACCTTGTGTTTAGCACACTGCATACGAATGACGCAGTGACTGCAACAACGCGATTGCTGGACATGGGCGTGGAACCGTTCCTTGTGTCAAGCTCGATCAGCGGTGTCCTCGCGCAGCGACTTGTGCGAAAGATATGCAAGCACTGCGCCGAGCAATACACACCGGATGCCAAGGACGTCCCGGCCGACCTCGCACTCGATAAGGGGCAGAAGCTCACGCGCGGTGCGGGGTGTCGCGAGTGTCGCAACAGCGGGTATCGTGGACGCTTGGGCATCTTTGAATTGCTGTTGATCACCGACGAACTTCGCGACATGATCGTTCGTCGTGAAGCGGCGACGGAGATGTTCACCATCGCCCGCAAACAAGGACTCAAGCCAATGCGCGAAGACGGATGGGCGAAGGTCCGCAAGGGTATGACGACGATCGAAGAAATCGTGCGCGTGACAAAGGTCGATGTATCGGCGCTCGATTAGCCTTTTTCACCGGCATCCTCTCAATGTCAAGCCGTACTCCCCCATTTTTTGCTTGCACTAGCAGTGGTCTTTCGATTAGACTGGATTCGGATTGGGGCGGGGGTTCGCGTCGATCCGGGGACTTCTTCTCGGGAGAGACGCCATGCCTGCGACCGGTCGGTTCGCCGCCCTACTGTTCCTAGTGATGACTGCGTCTACAAACGCTGCCCCTATCCTTTCCCATCTCTTTGATAACTCTGTCACGCGCACTGCCAGCGAGGACCACGCGTCTCCACAGTCGGATGCAGTCGCGCCGCTCACATATCGCCAGCTCCCTCTTGGAACCGTCTTCAATCAGGTCGTAGCTGGCGGAGATGATACCAGCGGAGTCGTCGCAGGCGTCGAGGAGACGCTGATCTATCGCAACACTCGCGGTAGAGCGATTATCCCTATCAGGGAACAGTTTCTGGTCGCAGACGACATCGCTACGATCGCACCGGACGGCTGCAAGCTACGCAGGTTCTCGTTCGATGTCACCGGCGATGCAGAACTGTTGGGAACCGAAACGCGACCCTATACAGTTACGTACGCGATATACGACACCTGCCCGGAGGCTTTTCCACCGGACGCCGTCCCGAATCGGCTTATCGCGGGAACTTCAGGCACAATTACACTCACTGAACAAGGCGTCACGACGGTCGAGATTGACCTGACTAACCTTGGTGGCGTTGTTGGTCGGACCTCCATGTGGCTGGCGATTTCGTTTGACCGCGACAACTGCGGCATCATCGGCGGCGCTCCCGCGTCGGAAGGGTTCTCCGGCGACTTGATTAGCTTTCCGGCGATTGGATGCGACGTACACCTCGGCGGTTTTCCGCTCAAGCCCCACGCAAGCTTCAATGTGGAAGTCTATGGAGAAACTGCGACGTGTCCTTGTAGACACGTCGCTTATCGCAATACTCGAGCGGACCGTGAACCAATAAACTTTGGCCCGAACCAAGTTCTCGTAGATGACCTCACACTTCTCGGCGGAAGCTGCCTTCTGACCGGGTATGAGGTCGCGCTCAAAGGGCGGGGTGTTTACAACATCGAACTGCGACGGGAATGCGCTGGCGACCCGCCCAGCGAGGATTGGTTCCCGAACGGAACAACGACCGCCATCCCGGGGACGTACAAAAGACTGAGCATCGGCGCATCAAGCACAGGGACACGTATCATCCGTCTCCCTGTCGATCCGCCAGTGCTCATATCGGGAACGGTCTTTCTCGCGGTAAAAGTGAACAATTCCAGC
>JAJRUK010000266.1 GCA_024277835.1 Planctomycetota bacterium
ACACCCCTCAGCCACATAAATATCCCGACCGCGTTCGAGGGCTGCGGCGTAAGAACTTCGCGTGACGCTATCAGGAAAGTGCTCCTTGAACTGCGCAGGGAATCGCTCCGCGAGGTCCACGAACTCCGCCGTCACACCAGGGGCGACGAGGTCGTCCATCGTTTGTTCTGGCTTATCGATGTAAATGAGCCAGGGCAATAGACCCATGACGACAAAGGACAGCCCAAACATGAACAGGCCCGCGATCAGTATGATTCCCGCTTTCGATTCAAACATCGGTCTTGAAGACTCCTATGCAGTCGCGAGTGATTGACCACCGCTCTGTTCGCCCGCGGGCTGCCCCGAAGGTTCGATCGTCCGTCGATGAACAGACGTCATCACGATATTGGCGAGGAAGAACCCCATCCCCACAAGCATCCCAACGCCGCTCAGCGTTCGGATAAACCAGAATGGTCCGGAAGCAACCGTCGTTGATTCCCAGGAGGCAAGGTCACGCCACATGAACCCCTGAACCAGCCCCGCAAAGACAAGGTCGAAGAACATTACCAGCATACTCATGCCCATCAACCAGAAATGCCATTCGTTCCAGGCCGGGCGATACCAGCCCTTCGCGCCAAGGAGTCGCGGAAACAGATGCGTCATAAAGCCCATGATCCAGAACCCAAAGACGCCGAACATCACCAGATGCGAGTGACCAACGACCCAGTCCGTAAAGTGAATGATTTTCTGGAAGGTGAGCGTCACCTGCATCGCACATTGCAGACAGGTCGTAAAGTAAAAGACCATACCGATATAGAACCAGCGAATCGGCATGTTCGTGCGGAGCATGTCGCCGCGATGGCGAATGGTGGCAAAAAAGTTAATGATGACCGTTGTCACGACCAGCTCGACCGCGATCGTCGAAATGATCGCTCCGTACTGAAGGAACATCGGGATCGGGCTATACAGAAAATGGTGTATCCCGTTGAGCGGATAGAAAAACGCCAACCCCCAGAACCCAACGAGTGACAATCCGTGACTCCAGATTGGTTTCTTCAAAATGATGGGGACGAAGTAATACATCAAACCCCAACCAAGCGGGGTGACGAATAATCCGACAAGGTCATGGATGAAAAGCCCGATCAGCGCACCGGAGGCTGCCCCACCGACGAAAAACTGCGGAAGATAGTTGCCCATCGCATAGACCAAGATGGTCCATACAAGTCCCGCGATGAAGTACCAGAGCGTCACATACATCGGCCCTTCGGATCGCAGAATGGGCACCATGAAGTTGATGGCGACCAGAATGAGTCCGGCGACCGCGAGCGGATCGATGAAGATCGGCGTTTCGCCCCATTCGACCGCCTGCGCCTTGCCCAAAATCAACCCGACAACAGTTGCAAGCACGACGAACTGCCACGCGAAAAAGATAAACCACGAAAGCGCCTTGCTGGCGACCTTCTGAAGCGTCAGCCGCGGAATCGCCCAGTGCAAAGCGCCTAGGAAAGCGTTCGCGATAAAACCGTACGCGACCCCATTGGTATGAATCATCCGCCAGCGACCCGGCGACAGATGCTCGATCCCCGCGAACGGATACGCCTGCAACAGCTGAAGCGAGAAAAACCACCAGGCAAGCATTGCGACGATCAAGAAAGTGAGCGAGAAGATGAAGTGCCAAAGCACAAGTTTCTCGTTCACCAGATCGCGGTACGCCGGAGTCTCGATACTATCAGAGCCTATCATGGCAGCACTTGCTGACGCCATTAATCGTCCCCTTCGAAATCTTCGTCGGTTGTCATTGGTTCGACGTCATGAACCGGCTCGAACGCCTCGCCCTCCGCATAGATGCGGTGCGTACGCTCGCGAACGGCCAAGGTCTTTGGCTCAAGACGGGCCGGACGCTCCAGGATCAAGCTTTGAACGTAGTACGCAATCGCCCAAAGGTCTGCGGTGTTGGTGACGACCTGACTCGGGTCGCTCGTACGGTGAGACACCATCGAATCGACCCACGTCGGCATCGCGGTACCCGAGATGCCCGCGGCGATCGAGCGATAGAGGTCGTCCACGCTGCCGCCCGCCCGCACAAAATCCCTGTGAAAGTCCGGGGGATAGATGACTTCACCCTCTTGGTTCGGTTTGGCATCCGCTTCCATCAAGTTCGGTCGAAAGCCCGCGCTCGCAGGTTTATCCATCATCACGAGATACGCGTTGATCTCGCTTTCGCTCGCGTAGCTCGGGTGACAGGTCCAGCACGTCGCGAATCCATGATAGATCGCTCGCCCCCGCGCGATCGCCTCTGACTTGTCTTCTTTCGAGCGATAAGGGTCGTCCACAATTGGGATCGCCGTCGCCGGTTGTTTCTCTTTCCATCTCGGTGAAAACGTTTTAATGTAGGCGATGAGCGCGTTGACCGTTCGGGCGGGGATCATGTCCCAGCCAGGCATCGCGCTACCTTTTAGCCCTTCCATGATCGTTCGCCGAAGGTCTTCATCGCTGGGCAGTTGTCCCGATCGCGTCGAGCTGAATCTGAATTTTGCGACCTGAAAGTTTCTCGGTCTGGGTCTTAAGAAGCGGGCAGCCACGCCGTTCCCATCGCCGGTTTCGCCGTGACATCCGATGCAATAGGTCTGGTAGGCATTGCGACCTTCTTCAACAAGCGTCGTCTTGAGGCTGGTCTGAAAACCAAACTCCGACGGGCGTGATAGATCAGGATCACTTTCGCCTCCGGAACAACCCGAAAACGTCAGAGCAACCAAAGGTGCGACCACACCCACAACCAGCAAACGTCGGAAACCAAGCAATATCATAAATTTCTCGCTACGGCTGCGGGTGGCTCAAATCGACCCCACTGATCAACAAGCAGCAACGTCCAGGCAAAAACGAGATGCGTCATTACCGCAACGAGCACCGGGACTTTTTCGATAATCCAGTTACCGTCGATGAGCATCGGTTGAAGCCAGGCGATGATCCCGTAATAGTTGATAAGCCAAACACCAACGCCCATCACCGTCGCAACGACAAACCGCTTTGGACCGCTCGCGTTGGCGAAGTACTTACTCAAAATGATGTGAAACGGAATTCCCCCGAACATCCCCGTTCCAAGATACAGGCAGCATCCCGACGCGAGGACAAAACCGCTGTTGATCGTGAGGGCTGCTTCACCCATCGGAAACGTCAAATAAATGCGGATCAGCTCAAGAGGGTGAAGTCCCATCATGACTGACCCGACGATGTTGAACATCAGGCTCGTAGAAGCGCCAATAAAACCGAGAATCATGCCAGCAAGAATGTGATACGTTGTGTAGTAGGTCTTGGGTGCCCATGCGGATGAGTCACCAGCACTAGCGACTTCCGATTCAAGACGTGCGACTTCGCCGCGAAGTCGCGCTAGTTCGTCGAGCTTCGTTTGGTCAGCCATGATTCCTCCAGATCGCCACATCAACGCAGACGCTGCATCTGCATAGAACCCGACGTGCAAATATGGGTTTCCGGCAGACACGTTACAATCGCGGCTGCGGAAGCTACCATCGCGCGCGCGGGGTGTCCACATCTTTTTTTTGTCGGAAACATCCGGCCCTGCGGGCGCACCGATCAACGTCGAATTGCCCAGCACGTTCCGTGCCAGCAGCTATCGCGGCGCGGTTAAAAGTGCGCGCACAATCACTCGTTGGCCGATACGCTTCTAATATGGAGAAAAAATGAGTCGATCTTCGGTGAATTTCATTGTGGACGCGATCGTTGCGCTGTTATTTCTTTGCGTAATGTGCGTCGCGTCTATTGTCCATTTTATCTTTCCTGCGCCATCTCGCGCAGTGGGTTGGTTTGTCTGGGGGCTGAATCTCGATACCTGGTCCTTGATCGAAGTGACAACGATTTGCATTTTCGCCGTCGCCGTGCTCGTCCATCTGATTTTTCACTGGACATGGGTCTGTGGATTCGTCACCGCACGAGTCGCAAAGCGGATGAATCGCCGAATCACGATGACCCCCTCCGCCCGTACCCTCTACGGCGTCTCGATGCTGATTGGCGTGCTTACGGTTCTCGCCGTTTTCTACACGGCTGCGACTTTCGCGACGACCGGACCCCATTCGCCGTAGAGCCAACCTCGAAATGGTATGTCGCCAGCATCTTGCCGGTCTAGTAGGGGCAGCGAATCTTCTCTCGCGACGCCTACCGATGCTCCGGGTAGTGCAGCTTTAGCATTGTCGCCCCGTGCGCCGGATTGAGCGTAACGACAAAGAGTGCATCGTAGCCCGGAAGAACTTCCTCTTTGATCGGCGTACCGAGTTCCGCAAGGAGCGCGGGGACGGTGTTCGAGTGCCCGCTGATCAGCAGGGTCTGCCCGCCGTGCTGGGCTTCGATTTTCTTTTTCAATAGGCCGGGTCTTGGCGAATAGAACGAGAGCTTCTTCTGATTCGCCTTGGCGGTGGCGGCGACGGTGTCCCGCGTTCGAGCGAAATCGGTCGAGTAGACCGCATCAAACGACACCTCCCGCAGCATCCATGCGAGCGTTTGCGCACGCTCGCGCCCGACGTCTGATAACGGAGCATCGCTCGACTCGCCAACCTTTTCGGCATGCCGAACGATAAACAGTGTCGTGGGTCTGGCGCGGTCGCCGTCGGCACGTCCAGTATTCCAAAACCCCAACGCGCAAAACATCGCGCCAACCAAAACCATCTTCGCCAATCTCATCGCTGAATCTCCGTTATCATCGCGTCGTTGTCACCATCTCGAAGAATATCCGCTCGCGCGCAGTACGACCAACACGTCAGAAAAGGGGTGGCATGCTCCAAAGCGAGGGAAGTGGGGCGGGTCGGTCGTTGGTCGCTTACACCTCAAGCAGGGCAGCCGTCTTTGGTTCCGCGATAACCTGATCCGAGGGGACCATTGTGATGACATCCCAAGGGCAGACCTGTGCGCAAAGTTTGCATCCGATGCAGACGGGCAGGTCGATCGTGCAGATTCCCATCGCATAACCGGGATGCAGCGGGTCCGCTATTTTATCGATGCAGTCGACCGGGCAGACCGCCACGCACGAGTCGCAGCCCGTGCAGAGGTCTTCGTCGAGAATCGCCAGTTGTTTCGGAAGTTTTTTCTTCTTAGCCATTTAGTCCGGCCCCGGTCAACGAGTCGATTCATACGCGCCGGCAGCGATTGCGCGCCTCCCGAACGTGGGCATTGTAACCAACCCCAGCACGATCGACCAGCATAGCCATCAAGCAGAAAACGCTCGGTTACTCGTCCGCCAGGCTGATCCGCCCGTTGGGGTCGGGCATCCTATCCTTGATCGGCGAGGTCGGCAACGGATGGTGAGTTCGATGGATCGATGGCGTCGATTCTACCGGCTGGCTCGTGGGTACATGCCCGTTCCGGCGAGCGAGAAGATGCGGCCTGGATACGTGAACCCTGCGAGGACTCCTTCTTCGAGCGATCTCCTCCGGGTTACGCCGAACAAGCTGGCGACAGAGAAGCTCATCGACTGTGACCGTCCGGGCACCCTTGGCGGCTAGCTGCCGAAGTGTGAGGTCCGCCATCCCCTCATTCCAGACCCCACATGCGTCGGTGATGATGGTGACAACCTTGCCCCGTGCCAAGAGCCCGAGCGCAGCAGACTTAATTGACGTTTCAAGCCCCGTTCCGAACAGGATGTACTCGTGGACGGGTAGCTGAGTCAAGAAGCGGTCAGCCTTCGGGTTTTCCAGAAGGTCGTCCCCGCGTTTTCGGAAAATCACTTGCTGGTATTTTTTGAAAAGGTCGGTCTCGACGCAGAACGTATTGTCGAACTCGATTCGTGTGCGGTTTTCCAGCATCGTGTAGGGCAGTTTTTCCTGACCGTTGGACCCGTCACAACACGCGATGGGGTGGCCACTGTCGGAAAGCTCCATCGGACGACGCGATTCCACAGACGAAACAACCGGCGCAGAGTTCCATTTCGCCCACGCGATCACCCGCCGAAGCGAGCGACCCAGCACATCAGCATTGGAAACCGGCATGGACCCGGTCACGTCCGCGAAATCGCGCTGGGTATTGATGTCCATCAGAACGCACTCGTACAAGGAGCGCCCGTTGCGAAGTTTGCATGGTTTGTACATAGACCCTCACCCCCGATACTGTTCGCCTAGAGCGTGCTTCCTCCTGGCACGATCCAAGCGAGATCGATCTCTACACTCAATCCCATGGCGGGGGTCTGCTTCTTTCCCGTCCACATTCCCCAGGTAGCGAGTAAGCAATTCAAAGATACGAGAGATGCGGCGCTTACCCGTCAACTAAAGTCTATCCCAGGCGCGTCCCGCTGGCGAGCGCGAATTGGAGAAACTTTTCACATCATTCCGCTCCCGACGGCGGAATTCAAGCCCACGAGCAAATCCGCCACCAAAACCAGCCCCACGCCGCCGTGCTCGATCTACCATGCGCATGAAATTGCCGACTCAGGCGCATTTTTATCGCTCGCCGAAAATGCCCCAAACCTTCAGAAACGGCTCCCAAGGCGTCGATATCGGTAACGTTATCGGACAATCAGGCGGCGTGCGTGATTGCGGGTTCGTTGTGAAATTCGCGACAGGCCCATCCCGCACGGGCAGGGGGGGCGACGAGTCGTACTCCGTCGAGGCGCTTGTCGATCCCTTGCGCGTGAACGATGTCGCGCATCTTATGGGATGTTCCAAAAACCATCGCTGCCAGACGCAAGGGAGCCTCTCAAATGGACGATGTATCGTTGGTCTCGACGCTCAATAACCCGGGCGCGTACGGTGAAACGGCGCATGTTTTTCCCGTCCGTTCGCTTCGCACCGGTTACGGAGTCAGTCGCAAGACCCTGAGTCGGCAGCCGTTAGTGCCAAGTCGCTGTCACTCTTGGAAGGGAATGGGGTCGTTGGTCGTAGTCGTTTTGGCGACGGCACTTGGTGGTTGTAGAACTGCCGGGTCTGTCCTGCCGGTCACGGTGCCCAATCGATTGCTCGGACCGGTGACGATCGCCGTTGCCCCGGCCATTAACTTGAGCGGGTCGGCGGATTTTGATCCAAATCGATTCGCAGATTTGATGGCCAGCGAGTTGAGTTTTGCAGAGGGCGTGCGAGTGATCCCGGTCAGTCGGGTGCTCGGGGTCCTGGCTGCTCAACGATTGGAACGGGTTGAGTCGGCTGTTCATGCGGAACAGCTCGCCCGTTGGGTTGGTGCAGATGCCATTTTAGTTTTTGCGGTGACAGAATATGACCCTTACGACCCGCCGAGCATCGGAATCTCCGCTCAACTGTTCGGAGCAAGGCCTCGCGTGGGTCTCGAGTTACCGGGCCCGGTGGACCCCAACGAACCGGTCATCCGCGACGGCGTTACGCCCGAAAAAGCGAGCGTGCGCGTCCTCGCAGAGTCACAGCGGGTCTACGACGCATCGCACGAAAGAATTGTTCGTGAAATTAGACTTTTTGCGCGTCAACGGAACGCCGATGAAAGTCCGTACGGTTGGCGACGATACGTCGTCGATCAGCAGAGGTACATGAGATTTTGCTGTCATGCTACCGTTTATGCCCTACTCGGGGGCGGCGGTGATGTGCTGGCTGAAGGAAGTCGCCGCGACAGGTAAGGATACCATGAGCGTGATTCGACAGTTATCTTTGGTAAAGGGCGAGGAACGATTTGTCTTCCGCTACGAAGCGGGACATGAATCTGACATCATCGACTCTTTCGCAGGGATGGCTGCCAACGATGAAAGCTCGTTTGATTGGTTTGACGCGGCAGTGCTTAGTTATCAGATGGGTCGAAGATTAGAGACGGAGCTCGATCAGATCGCCTCGTAGTTTGTTCGGAGGAACGCGGGCGGAACTAGTTACAGATGCTTGCGAAAAGGATTCGGGGACTGTAACGAAACCGTCGAGTGTAGTAAGCGATCATGAAAGAGAATTCTTTGATTGGCGAGTTCCTAAATTACCTGAAGTTCGAGCGCCACTTCTCGCCCCATACGGCGAAGTGTTACGCAGCAGACCTCGCACAGTTTTGTGCGTATCTGATGGGCGACACAGAAGCGGCGACGGGACGACAGAACTTCGCAGCCTCAGTTGCAACGTCCACGACAATGTCGGCGGGCGGGGCCCCAGGGGGTTCTGCGACGACTGTTATCTCGGAACCGACGGTGCAGCAGAAGGTCCGCGACGCCGACACCGAGCAGATCAAACTGTTCCTTGCATTCCTTGGAACACAGAGCTACTCGAAGTCGACGATCGCTAGAAAGCTGGCGACCTTGCGGAGTTTCTACAAGTTCTGTATGCGGCGCGGGTATGTGCAGACGCACCCGCTCGCAACCATCCGCACGCCCAAGCAGGAAAAGCGCCTGCCCAAGTTCCTTGAAATGGAACAGATCACGGCGCTTCTCAATACGCCAGACGACACGACGCTTTTGGGTTCTCGTGACAAGGCGATGCTTGAGTTGCTCTTTTCGACCGGCGTCCGCGTCAGCGAGCTTGTCGATCTGAACTTCGCGGACATCGACTTCGAGAATCAGATCATCCGCGTACGCGGCAAGGGCAAAAAGCAGCGAACGTCCCCGATGGGGCCAACCGCGATCGCTGCGATTCAGAAATATCTCCAGCTACGTCGCGCAGACGCACGGGCAGCTTCTTTTGACCCCAACGCCTTGTTCGTCAACAAGCACGGTCAACGGTTGAGCACTCGAAGCGTTCGACGAAAGCTGGATAAGTATCTGTCGGAGGCGGGACTCGATCCGTCGATCAGTCCGCATACGCTGCGACACAGTTTCGCAACGCATATGCTCAACAACGGTGCGGATCTTCGCAGCGTCCAGGAATTGCTCGGACATCAGTCCCTTTCCACGACGCAGATCTACACGCACCTGACAACGCCAAGGCTCAAAGAAGCCTACGACGACGCCCACCCGCGGGCGTAAGAAGCGTGGCATGGCCAAGCGAAGTGCCGCCATGTCCTGTGTGGCCCCGGTTTGCAACCGGGGCAAGTAGGGTCCGTTGTGCGGACCACCCAATAAAACGAACGACAAAGCGTCGAGCCAACCGGCTCGACGCTTTTTTTATGGTGGATTTTGCCTGGATGTTTGTGAGACGTTGGCTAGAGCAAATAACAGTCAACTCTGGTGGACCTTTTCTTCCGTCCCCCCTTTACTAAGGGGGGATTGAGGAGGGTTACCCGCGCCACTTGGGTGTTAAATGCTCTAGTGTATCGCCACTCGAAAAGGTGCGGGTTGGATGTAACTGGTGGGCTGCTCGCCAATGTTCGGCTGCACGAAGAACATGGGCGGGTCGATTGATCGTGAGATCCGAAGACGAATCCGTGTCGCACCACTAGCCCCGGAGGGGCGGAACGGTTTTGGAAAGCCCACGGCGCTAGCCGTGGGAAACGGTTCAGCGCAGATTGGGTAGCCCCGAATGGAGCGGAACAATTTGGTCACCGGCTGTGGTTGAGGAAAGGTGTCGCCCTGTTGGGGCTTTGTTCTGTGGCGTTCGTTTGTTTCCCCCGGCTCGCGCCGGGGGCTGCTGAATGCGTTTCGCCCCTTCGGGGCTGGCGTTCCGTTACTCGAAAGCCCATCGTTGCTCGGAAATGTGCTGGTTGGGTGCGACTGAGGCTTGTCCGCCAATGTTCGGCTGTCGAAAAACACGGGCCGACAATCTGCCCCTTGTGCCCGCGGAATTACCTGTGTCGGAGCACTAGCGAGCGACTCGAACTACGACGCGGCGTCGGTTGGGTTTTCTTCGCCGAGTTGGACGGAGGCGATGGCTGTGGCGACGTCGGACTCGAACTGGAAGACCTTGTCCAAACCGGTCACGAGGAAGAGGCCCCAGACGTCGGTGCTCATGCCGCAGAGCAGGACGCTGCCCCCCTTGCTGAGCACCGCCTTTCGGAACTTGAGAAGCTTGGCGATGTTCGATGAGTTTAGGAAGTTGACGCCGGTGAAGCTCAGGACCACGCCCTTGTTCTTGTAGTCTTCGACGTGCTCCAACAACTGGGACATGTCGTCGGAAAAGGCGGGGTCGTCGTGAAGCTCTACGACTATGATCGTGTCGGACCAGTTATCAATCGTCACCGCTGATACTCCTTTTGGGCAATGTGTTCGCAGGGTAGTGCGGGCGCGTTTGGGTGTCAAACGTGGAGGCGGAGGACGACAGTCTGCCGATGTTGGTGGAATCGCCGGGAGGATGATTGCGATCGGTCAGCTCCATCACGGTCGCTACTCTGACGGCTCTATCGCTGGCGGATGAGGGTTTCTTTTTTGACGGCGAGTTTTTTTAGCGTTGGGGCAACGTCGGTTAGCCACCGCTTCGCGTCGGTGTAATAACCCGCCGTCGGTTTGAGGTCGGTGACCTGGGTGGACCAGTAGCCGTTGAACACATGCATGAATAGCTCGCGGAGGTACTTGCTGTAGGCACTGGCGAGGGCGACGGGGAGATGCTTTTGCTCGCCGCTGGTTGAGAAAGAGATGCGCACGACGCGCGATGGGTTTTCGAGACGGTAGAGACTGTTGTCGGCGGACTCTTCGAGCACCTGGATGTCATATTCAGGGAAGGACGTTTGCAGAACATCGCGGTAGTGCGTCCGACCGCCCAGCCTATCGACGCAGATGCGAACGCGTCGCTCGGATGAGCAGCGGATGATCTTATCAATGAGACGTGTCGCGAGGCCGATGAGGACGGTGGCTTTGTTGTTCGTGAGGTCGATCATCCTGTTGAACTGTTTTTCAAGAAGCGGCTCGCTGAAAACGCTAAGAAGCTCGATGTTTTTTTCGCTGCAGTTGCGGCGGATCGCGTTGGCTCGCGTCGGGATATCGCCGACGGCTGGGTCGATGGGGATGGGAAGTTCGTTGATCGTGTACCAAGGGTAGTCTTCAAGCTGGGTCGCGGCGGTTGGGGCGATTGTCTCTAGAAGATGGTGCCATGTCGTTGGCATCTTTCCTGATACGGCGAGCATGACGAGAGCAGCACGCTCCAGCGGGGCGAGACTCGATCGTGACTTAAAAAGTACCTTGCTGTCGGCGATAGCGAGGCGGCGGTCGGATCGGGAGACCGTTTGCGTGCATGTGTCGCTCAGTGCTTGCCACATGCAACCGTCAACGCTGCGATCGGGCACGCGAAAAACGGTCGCGGACACGACCAACGGGCCGAGGAGTGGGCCTAGTCCTGCTTCGTCGATGCCTGCGATGATAGCCACGCTGCTTTTGCCTCCGAGGTCTCACTTGTTACGCCCGGTGTGTTGTAGGCCTTGTCGGATGTGAGTTCAACGGTTGATTTGCGTTCCCTCGGTCGCGGTCCATTGCCAAGAGCCGGAAATCACAGGACGGGTCTCGGTGTAACCCCCATGGGTGAGCAGAGGTTGCGTCGAAACGCACAGGGAAATGACAGGGCGAAAGTTCGAGGTTACTTTCCGCCGAGGCACATGAGCGAAAGGGCCTGGAATAGCTCGCGGCAGTTCTCGCCGTGCTGGCCTGTCGGATCGCAGTGGTAAAGCTCGCCGCGACGCTCGGAGTCGCCGCGGAGGCGATCGAGCAATTGATCGATTCGCGACAAGCAGGGGTCCGTCTCCGGTCCGAGGATTCCGAGTTGGTCGTTGACGACGATGACGTCGCTTTCAACCAGCCCATGATATGGTTGCTGCAACTGGATGCGCGTAGCGAGTTCGTCGCCCAGAGGCGAGTGCAAAAAGCCCCGCATGTTCGCAGACGAAATGTCGGGGCGATCCTCCGAGGGTTGGGGCGCGTCGTGTGAGCTATCGGAAAAAAGACCGAAAATTTCGGAAGCGAAGGCGGCGGTGTCGTCCAGAGCGCGGCGAAGTTCGCCAGCTGCGTGCTTTGAGTCACGAAATACGTCGCAGATGAATGTGGGTCTTGGCATCACGAAGATGCGGTGGTCGTAAGGATAGGCGCATCGCAAGGACGGGTCTGCATCGGCTTCGATCACAACAGTGCCGTATCGATCTTGTTTGTGAATTTGCGCGAGCGCTTCGGGGAGTATTTCAAAAACTTGGTCTTCTTCAAACTCGATCCAGCGCGCCGACGCGACGTGACAGTCGGATGGCACTTGACCGTTGGTCTTCGTTTTGGCAGCGACTTTTTCGGAGTCGGATTTGACGAGCCGGAAGTAATGCGGCGGACGCTCAAAAAGCTTGTCGGCCATCGTCTGAATGAGCGCACTCTTCCCCGAACGGCGCACACCACTCACAAAAACAACCGACAGTCCCATCCTCTCACTACTCCCACCCGACCCCCCGATCGACATCCGACGATCCGTTCCTTTGAGCGGGGCGACGGTAGATCGTAGGCCCGCTAACTGTCGCAAGCCAAATCGGACGACAGTTTCCGACGCACGCGGTCGCGAGCGTCGATATTATTGGCCCGCCTCGTCTTTTTCCGCAGGTTTCGGGTCTTCAACGCCAAGGTCGGCTTTTGCAACGAGAAGGGGGATTGCGGGGGCTAACCGGAGCAAACGGGGCATTTCGCCGGTCAACCAACCCTCCTGAAGCGTCAGAATGCCAGCCTGACACCACGCGACTTCCTCCTCGCGAGATTCCTCTTTCGCAAGCGATTCTGCCCACGCTTGCAATATCTCGACGCGCGCGAATGCCGACGTGCGTAACGCCTGGCCTCGATCGCGTTGCCCGGAAAACCACGTCTCTACCATTTCCTCGACACGCATCAGCATCGCGAGGGCGAGCGTCGGCGACTGATGCTCGGCGAGAAGCTGTGCCCGTAAAATGGCACCGTAAAACCGGTATGGCTGAGCGCCGACACGCGGGCGTGCGGTGACCGGTCCGACGATCGACAGCGCTCGTGAAGCGTCGTCCTCATTGCTTCGCAGGAGGGCCTGCCATAGACGAGCAGACGCGGCGATGGCGGCGCTATCACTTTGGAGGAGCATCGAAAGTCGCGAGGCGGCACGACGCTTGGTGTGTGCGTCGTCGTCTGTGCCGGTGTCGAGAAGCTACGCCTTGAGCGCATGCCCGAAGGCTCGGATGGTGTCGCGTCTGGTGGCTAATTCTCGCCAGACTTGCTCAACTTCGTCCTTCCGGGTCGCCACTTCGTCGGTGGTTTTCCGGTCGTCTTCCTTGTCGTTTTCTTTGGAAGTCGCTTCATCGTGTTGTTTGATCAGGTCGCTGGCGTTCTGGAGGAGATTTTCGGCGCGTTCGAAGATCTCGCGAAGGGCTATGGGGTCCGGCATTTCGTCCTGAACGAGTCCGAGGATACGGGTTGATGCGGCGTGCTCGGTTCCGCTGGCGAGCAGGCGGTTGGCGGCGGCGAGGAGTAGTTCAATTCTTCGAGGGACGCCCGGTGCATCGTCGGCGGCGTGTTCGAGTGTGGTCGCCCTCTCGTTAACCCAATCCAGGTACGCAGATTCGCTGCTGAATTTGAAGGGATAGGAAACACGGAGCGTGTCGCGGGTTGTTTGCTGTTCGACTGATGGCTCGGCTTGCTTTTTCTGGGAGTCGGGTTCTTGCGGCGCGGGCGCTTCCTGGGCAGAAGCAAGCGTGGCGGTCGCCAGAAAAAGTAGCGAACAGCCAATTCCGATTTGCCAACAACGTTTCACAAGGAACTCCTTCGATGACCTCAAACACTGCACCGGAGTGTACACAAGCGACTCGGTTTGGCGAGCACGCCGACAAGAATGGACGGTGCGCAACACGTCTCGATGGGACGCTGCCTACGTTGACCGAGCGTGCTGGCAGAGCTACACTTTTATCGGCGAATGCGCTTTGGTTGCTTCAACCCGTGCGGTAGACGGCGCGCCGCCTCGACGCTCCAGTTTGGCCAATGTCGTGGCGGTGGGCGATCGTTTCATTCCGGTAACTCCCAATGCCAGACGAGCAGCGAAACAAGCAATACGAAAGTTGGGACAGCGTGGACCTTGAGCAGTCGGGTCACGAGGGTTCCGCGCCGATGAACCTGACGGGCGGCGGGGTTGTCGGTGCGTGGATGGGTTCGCTGCTTCTGCACTTTTTCGCGCTGGCGGTCATGTTTCTGATCGTGTTTCCTTTTTCGCCGAATCTGGCGGACGACGATGTGTCGATTGCCAATGTGCAACTCGTTGGCGAGGTCGATGCGATCCCGCTGTCGCCCATTAACATGCCAGACCCGCCAGCGACCCGAGAAGACGCGACCGAATCTCGCCAAGTGACACCGACGGCGACGCCCGAGGAATCTGTCGAGGACTTGATCGAACCAAGCTCGTTGAAAAAGCCGGATTACTCGGTCCTCGGGCTACGTGCAGCCAGCGGCGACGGTAGCCCCTGGTCTGGCGCTGCTGCGCCTGGGGGCGAGCTGGGTCCGGACTTCTTCGGGTTGGGCGGGTCAGCCCGAGGGGCACGGACGGTCGTTTATGTTGTGGACCATAGCGGTTCGATGCAGGCGAAATTGGGGCTTGTGAAGCTTGAGCTTTGGCGTTCGATTTCGGCGCTGCGACGAAGTCAAAAGTTTCACGTGATCTTCTTCGCCGGGCGGATGCCAACCGAGTCTCCGCCGAAGCGTTTCGTGAATGCGATCGAGGTGTATAAGAACGAGTTTCGGGAGTGGCTTGATGATATACCGCTGGGGTATCGCACGAATCCCAACGCAGCCCTTCGGCGCGCGCTTTCGATGAAGCCGGACATTCTGTTTTTCCTGACGGATGCTTAAGGGTCAAGTTTCGACGACGGTCTGCGTAAACGGCTCGACGAGTGGAACAAGGATCGACGGACGCGCATCTTTACGGTGGCGTACATCGAACGAAGCGGTCAGAGATTCCTCGAAACGGTGGCCCGCGAGCACGGAGGCGAATGTCGATTCGTATCTGAAGATGATCTGCCGGACTAACCTTACAATGAAGAGGCCATGGACGATTCCCGTGCGCCTGGCGTTGATGCTGGCGTGCATGGTGACTGGTGCTTACGCGCGCGGAGATCAAATTGTCGTTTCGGGTGAAAACTTCAAGCGTGCGGAGGTCGTGAGCCTTACCAATGGGCTGTTGCAGTTCCGTGGCAGCGATGGGGCGGTGCGCAGCGCGCATCTCGTCGACATTGACCTGCTGATTGTGAACCGAGGCGGTCTGTTCGATGATTTCAATGAGGCTGAGCGGTTTCTCGACGCGGGCGACGCGAGAAAAGCGGTGATTCGATACAAGCGTGCCCTTCGGATGAGTTCGGACTTCTGGAGCGACTTGATTTCGGCCCGGTTGGTCATCGCATACGATCGTAGGATGGAAATCGACAAAGCGGTGCAGCAGTTGATTCGGGTGACGCGTGGAAAGTGGGCCGGACCTGTTGCGGGGGCGAGGTTGATTCCGACCCATCTTCCAAAAAAGCGAAACGCAGCGCTCGCACGGGCAGTGCGCGAGCTTACCGGGGCGCTCGCCAGTCATCCTCAACGCGGACAGGAGATCGTCTTCGCGTTCACGCGGTATGAACTGTTGCGGCGGATGGGTGATAAACTCTCACCGTCAGCCGCGGCGCGCGTGGTGCGAAAGCGGATTCCCAAAGGCGTTCGTACGGACCGCGTCTACGACGTTCTTGTTTCAGCGATGCGGGGTGCGTCCGCCGGTGACGATTCGTCGAGAATGATCGGGGATATCGACCGCGCGATCGAGGAATGTCCGGCGAAACATCTTCCTGATTTCCTGTTAATCAAGGGTGAGGTACTGCTGCGGTCTGCGGATACTCGTGACGACATCATACGGGCGAGTTGGCCTTTTCTGCGTGTTGCGATACACATGGCCGACGACCCGCGAGCGGCGCGTGGTCTACTGGGTGCCGCGAAAGCGCTTGAGAGGCTTGCGGATTCTGCGGGAGCGCGAAAACTATTGGACGAATGCATAGCGTTACCAAACGCGAATACTGATGTGCTCGCCGAGGCGCGGCGGATGCGCGACGGACTCAGCGGCCGGGAACAATCGAACGACTGACGACGACGGTCGCAAGAAGCGCGATCAAACTTGCTGGAGAATAACGTGGCTACACGACTATTGGCGATGGGTGCGATGTTGACGCTTGTTTTGTTTACGGTGCTATCACCGCAGGCCTGGTCGCAGACGGGCGGGACCGACGTCGCGGTAACGACGGCTGATCTAAACTATCTAGACTTTTTTGTCGTGAAAGGCGGGTGGATCGCTTACATTTTGATTGCGCTGTCGGTCGTGATGGCGGCCCTTGCGATTGAGCACTGTCTTTCGATCCGTCGGGCGACGATCATTCCTCGCGAAGCGATCGACCGCGTGCGAGAACTAATCGGAGAGAAGAAATACCTTGAGGCGATTCAGTTCACCGCGGACGACCCGAGCATGATCGGATACGTTCTCAACTGCGGGCTGCTGGAATCGTCGAACGGGTTTGATGCGATGGAGCGTGCTGTGGAGGACTCTCTCGAAGAACGATCGTCGCGTTTTTTCCGTAAGATCGAATACCTGGGTGTGATCGGAAACGTCGCGCCGATGATCGGTTTGTTCGGAACTG
>JAJRUK010000267.1 GCA_024277835.1 Planctomycetota bacterium
ATAGGCGACCGGCGATCGCCATCGTGCGCTTCGAGTGCGTGATGATCATGAACTGAGCTTCGCTGACGAACTCTTGAATGATGCGGTTAAACCGGTCGTTGTTCGCTTCATCAAGCGCCGCATCGACTTCGTCGAGGAACGCAAACGGGGCCGGTCGCGTGCGGAAGATGCTCATCAAAAGCGCGATCGCGGTCATGGATTTTTCACCACCGGACATCAGTGAGATCGACTGCAGGTCTTTGCCGGGCGGTTGAGCGACGATCTCGATGCCGCATTCAAGGGCGTTTTCCATGTCTTCAAGTATAATATCAGCTTTACCGCCCCCGAATAACTTCCGAAAAAGCGCCCTGAAATTGTCGCGAATCTCCTCGAAAGCGACCTGGAATCGCTGCTGCGATTCTTTGTTGAGTGTTTCGATAAGTTGGGCCAATTGTCGATGCGAGTTTTCAAGATCGTCGCGCTGCGTAGTGAGAAACTCATGACGCTCTTCCAACTCAACCAGCTCGTTAATCGCGTCGAGGTTGACGTTACCAAGGCGATCCATTTTTCCTCGCAGCTCTGCGATTTCTTCCTCGACCTCTGCCCAGTCTTGCTCCTGATGCTCGTATTCAGCATAGCGCTCGGCCAGATCAATCTCCAACTCCGTCAGCGTTCGACTAGAAAGCTCGTCGCGACGGACATTCGCCTGGGCTAGTGCCATCTCCGACTCGTGAAGTTTTCCCTCGACCTCGGCGAGTTCACTTCTCGCTGCACGAATCGCATGGGCCAGCGCTTCGAGGTTCAGTCGCACCTGGTCGCGGCGATTGCGAATGGTCTCAGCTTTTCCTTCGAGTTCTTCCGCCTGGGTGCGCAAATCGCCAACACGCGAGGTGCCCGTTGCAACTGTTTCCTTCGCCTCGTTGATGCGCTGCTCGCACTGCTCAAGGTCGCTATCGCACGAGGCGACCGCCGCCTCAAGCTCATGACTCGTGCGACGCAGCCCGTTGATCGTCTCGGCGGCGGCGGCGCGTTTTTCAGTAAGTTGACCGGAGGCGACTTTGTACGAGGTTAGCTCTTGTTGAACAGTGTCACGTCTTGCCACAAGGTCATCGATCCGAGCTTCATGAATGGCGACCTGCTCTTCGCGCTCTTTATTTTGCTGCTCTAAGACATCAAGTGAGCGTCCACTGACCTGGGTCTTATCCATCGCTTCGTTGATTTGCTGCTCCAGGAAGGCGACCTCCTGCGCGATGAGCGGCTGCTCTTGTGTGAGTCGCGCGATGGTTTCATCGACATTTTGCAGACCAGCGTTCGCTTCAACGCGAGCGGTGTTGGATTCATAGATGGCTGTGCGAAGATCATGCTGAACGGTATCGAGATGCCCCGCTTCTGCGTCGGTCCGATTTAGCTGATCGGATAGCGACGCGAGTTGTTCATCGAGCTGGGCGAGCGTGCTGTCGATTTCTCGAAGCTCACTCTTTCGCGAAATCAGTCCCGACTCAAGGTCAGCTGGACCAAGAACAACCCGGCCATCCGGTTCAACGAGTTCGCCCTGCTGAGTTACGAAACGATGCCCCGCACTATCCTGCCTGGCGAGCGACAATGCCGCGGCTAAATCGCTGACGACGATGACTTTTCCAAACAAGTGACGGGCAAGTTGTTCGTGCTCCTGGTCATAGCGAACAAAGTCGATCGCGCGACCAACGTAGCCAGACTGATCGGCGAAATCGCGTGCGTTGACGACGGGGGGGATTCGATCTGTGCAGAGCGCAGTCAATCGACCCGACAGGTCGCCAAACACACCACCATCGGCAAGAAAACTTTCACTGTCGCGAACGAGTAAGTCTTGATCGCCGCCGGAAAGGGCAGCCTCAATCACAACCGCATGAGCGACGTCCGTTTCAAAGACGTCGGCAATGATCCCATGAACCGCGGCAAAGCGTTCACCCTCTTCGTCACGATTTTTCGCCGCGAGGACTTCTTTCACGCCTGCACCGACCCCGTCCATCTTTCGCTGAAGATCGCTAAGAAGTTCATGACGCGAACCGAGCGCACTTCGACGTTCTTTCCCCTCTGCAAGCTCGTCGACCAGACGCTGGCGATATTGCCCGAGTCGCCCCGCTTCTTCCTTCTTTTCCTCTAACTTTTGCGTCTCCGCCTTGATGATCTCATCGACTTCACTGAGTCGGTGTTGCAGATTCGCTTTCTGCACGAGCACACCTTCAAGCTCAGTCGCGACCTTGGCATCGCGCTCGGCGAGTCGACCCTTTTGATCCACGAGCGAATCACGATGCGTGTTGAGGCGGATGATTTCGTTGTGGGTCTGCGCGCTTCGGCGCACCAACTCAAGCACACCAGCCTTTTCGTCTTCGAGCGTCGCCCGCGCTTCGGTGATCTCTCGGGCTAAAGCGCGATCGCCCTCGTTTAGCTCATCGATCTTGGCGTGCAGGGTCTGCGTCTCTTCCTGGAGAGCAACGGCTGACGCCTGGACACGGTCAAGCTCTTGAACCGCCTCAGTAAGTCGAGCGGCCTGCGTTTCCTGCCGTTCGCGCGTTCGCGCACGAAGGGACGACTGTTCCTCAATGCGATGTTTCGCAGATTCGATTCGCTCGATCTGGGCAGCAAGTTCTGACTTCGCCTGCACGAGCCGATTATCAATATCGCTCAACTCATCGGCGAGACGATCAAGCTCCATCGCCCCTTCCGATGACTCAACCTCCTGCCGATCGATTTTCGTACGAAGACCAGTTGCCTTGTCGCTGGTTTCGCCAACCTCACGCGTTAAACCTTCGATCTGTTGACTGAAGCGGTGAAACTCCGCCATTGCATACGTAGATCGCAACTCGTTGAGTCGCTGTTGATATTCCTGATAGCTTCGCGCCTTGCCCGCCTGAAGTTTGACACTGCGGAGACGTTTTTCGAGTTCTTCAATTACGTCAGCGACGCGGAGCAAATTTTGATTGGTCCGGTCGAGCTTGCGCTCCGCTTCCTTCTTTCGCGCCTTGTACTTACTGATCCCAGCCGCTTCTTCAAAGATGGCGCGTCGCTCGACAGGACTACTTTGCAGCAGGCGATCGACGCGCCCCTGTTCAATGACCGAATACGCATCAACGCCAACGCCGGTATCGAGGAAAAGTTCACGAAGGTCTTTCAGTCGCGCACTTTGACCGTTGAGCAAGTATTCGCTCTCGCCCGAACGATACAGTTTCCGCGTGACGCTGACTTCGGTTTGATCGAGACCAAGCGTGCCGTCGGCGTTATCGAAAATGAGATCTACCTGAGCGACCCCACTCGCCTTGCGCGAGCTGGACCCGTTGAAAATCATATCGACCATCTGTCGACCGCGAAGTGCCTTCGCAGATTGTTCACCAAGCACCCATTTGACCGCATCGACGACATTTCTCTTGCCGCAACCGTTGGGGCCAACGATACAAGTCACCCCTTCGCCAAAGTCGAAATCGACCTTGTCGCAGAAGCTCTTAAAGCCGCACATTGAGACGCGTTTAAGCAACATGGGTGTGGACAACCTCCCTGCCTTAAGATTCATCGCCCTCCATAGCGATGAGTTGGCTCTTTTTTTCCCCCGCGGCCCTGCGGGTCTTACGAACGCGCAGGATAGCACGCAATCCATCGGAATGCAACAATACCTCTATTTTCGGGCTGTTTTCGATGATCGCTGCACGCGAAATTCGAGCGAGGAACCCCGCTCAATCAGCGCCGAGGGCCGATGATGTATGTGAAATTGTGAAGTACTCGATAGAGTCGCAACCAATCAACAGAAAACCCCGATCGCGCGATGCGATCGGGGTCGTGATTCCTGGTGGCGCTCGGCGCGCCATTTATGTCCTATCTGCTATTCTGCTTTTTCGAGATGACTAGTGACCAACGCTGATCGCAACTCCGCCGTGGCGACCGCTTCTTGCACCTATGTGCAGAGGGCCAAGGTCCAAGCGGAATTCACGCGAACGATGACGACGACCGCGCCGGAAGAAACGCAAACCGCGATGCGATCCGCGATAGCCGTAACCCCGGTCATAACCGTGGCCTCGACCGGAGCGATAAACGACCGTCCGGGGGTAGTAGTCACGCCGTGGCTGCACATAAACGGTACGCGTCCTGACAGGTTCGCGAACGTAGCGAACGACCTCAGGGGCTGGCACCGTATGAACCGGCGCGGTGTAGACGACCGGTCGATTCGTATATACCGGAGCGTAGCGAGCTGGCTGATATTCGACGTAGGTCGGTGCGACGTAAGTCCTGTATCCGCGCGACTGGTGTTGAGCGTTCGCAGCCTGTGGGGTTGCCAGCGACGCGAGCACAGCGACAACGGCGAGTCCGCCCTTCAAGACGTGTTTTGTATTCAGCATGAGTCGTCTCCCTTCGCTTTCTTGCTGTATTGGTCGAAATTGTCCACCCACGCGGTGATTACAATCCGGCCCACGCAACCCTCATGGTTGCGTTCCAATCATAAGACAGAGCGAGTCAGGCCAAGTTAGTGAAGGATGTCGGAAGACGTATGGCACCCCTCTGAGGCGGCGTGAGGGCGGATTATGGGGCGATTTCGCGGGAATCGTGGATCCAGCGGGCGATCAGCGATATTTCGCGCTGGGTCAGCTTTCCAGCAAACGGAGGCATTTGGGCTGGCTCTTTGCCGGACTTGCGATACCGCGTTTTGTGGTCGGGTTCTGCGATCATCAGCGTCAACCAATCGACCGATCCGTAGCCGAAGAACTCCGGCGCTCGCGTGGTGCCCTCGTTTTCGCCGTTGTAGGTGTGACACTCGTTGCAGGTTTGCATGAAGAACAGACGTCCCTCGCGGAGCATTCGCTCATCGTCATTGCTCGGGAGGTCGGTCAGCTCGGTGTAGGCATCGATCTCTGCGAAACGTCCGGGGGAGAGCGATTCGCTCTCAAGATACTTCGCGGCAGCGGTCAGACTCGCATTCGCTGCAATCGTATCTTGTGCGTTCTCCGCGCGGAACGTCTTGATCCATTTGTCCATCTTCGTATGCGCTGGCTGACCGTTCGGTTTTTTCATCAGACCGAAGTAGTGGTCGTTCATCGGATCAACAAGCAACCGACGTATCCACTGTTGTGACGCGAACCCGCCCAGGTCCGAAGAGTCCGCAGGCTCGCCCGGGACATTGCCTGTTCCGTCGTGGCCATTGAATCGATGGCAGGCGGCGCAGTTCGCCGCAAAAAGCTGGGGGCCTCGCGTCATTGGGTCGTTTTCCAGAAGTGCAAGCGGACCAGACGGTGGAACGCCCTGCTCGCCGGCAAGCTCTATCGCCCTGGCAGACGCGAAGGCTGCTCGACGCTTCTGCTCGTGAAACTGTGCGGCTCGCAAAACGCCTTCGTCCGCTGGTGAAAGCGCTTCGCCGGTCGCCTTCGTCGCTTTTGCCTGATCGACGTCCGCCTGCGATGGTTTTCGATCAGCAAGAAGCGACGCTGTCGTCAGACCGCCGATCGAAAGGGCGAGCGCGAGCATGAACGTGACCGCGATCTTTCGACCTTTTCGATTCGGAAAGAAAACGTCAGTCAACGGCAGCAGCAGAATCGCCGGGGCGATCAACCCGGGGATGACGATCGACCCGATCATCTCAGCCGTCGGGCCTTCAAAAAACTTAAGCCACTGAAAAAGAAAAAGCGTATGCCATTCCGGTCGGGCGGGATAATCGGCAGCGGTCACATCTGCTGGGGCGTCAAGATAGTTCCAATCCGTTCCATAGTGAACCGCTAATGCGACAAGTGCGACCAACGTAAGCATGATCCGTGCGATGGGCCACGTTCGCGCGGGGGCTTGAACATCTGCCTCCCCCTTGCAACAGAATCGACCGCATGCAATCGGCAGCCACAAGAGAATCGGACTCAACATGAGCGGTAGCAGCGCAACGTGAAGCATATAGAAGCGGGCGAGCGTGAAATTCCCCGGGTCGGTCCCGCCAAGGACGAGTTGTCGAAGCATCGGGCCAACGACCGGGGTTCGCGCGAGAATGTTCGTCCGCACGACCGTCCCCCAGTAGCCCGCCTGATCCCACGGCAATAGGTGCCCGGTCAGCGAAGCTCCCATCACAAGTGCAACGACCGCCAGGCTAATCGCCCACATTCCGCCGCCCGATCCGCGATAGGCATGTTTGACAACCATGACAGCAACGTAAAGGAACGCGAGGATGAGGATTGCTTCGGATGCGAAGTAGTGAATTCCGCGAACCAACCAGCC
>JAJRUK010000017.1 GCA_024277835.1 Planctomycetota bacterium
GGTTCTCCGTTGACGTTGCAATCTTGGCTGGTTCGGGCGGTGACGTCGCACACATCGGGAACGTTGTTCTCGTTACAATCATTGGCAAACCCGCTGTCAAGATCGCATTCGTCCGGAAGCAGGTTGCCATTACAGTCCAAGCTCGTTCGTTCGCAAAGATCATTGTCGTCGGAGGTGCCGTTTCCGTTGCAATCGGGGAGCGCTTCACACTCATCGGGAATACCGTTATTCGTACAGTCCGGGCTGGCACCAGAGGTGATGTCGCAATCGTCGGGAATGCCGTTGGAGTTGCAGTCAAGCGTACCTACGTCGCACTCGTCCGGTACACGATTGTTATTGCAGTCAACACTCGTTCCAACGGCGATGTCGCATGAATCCGGAATGCTGTTGGCATTGCAGTCGACTTCAACACCCGGACACGAGTCGGGAATAAGATTCTCGTTGCAATCGGTCTCCGTTCCGCAACCGGGAACGTCACAAAGTCCACCCGCGACACCGCAATCAGTCTCGCACGCATCGTCGATTCCATCGCCGTCGCAATCGGACGGCAGAATGATCGCAGAAGACGCAAGCCCACGCATGGGGATCAATGCACCTTCGGCGCCTCCCCAGAACGTGAGCGGAAATTCACTAAGCCCAGGATCAAGCTCGACAACATACGGACCCGCAGCCGCAGCCGGTACATCAACTAGAAGCGTCGCGCCGTAACGCTGCTGGCCTCGGTCCGGCGGGGTCGGCCCACCAAGAAGAACCGAACCAACAAACGGCGGATATCCGGCGTTCAAGATCGTGAACCCAAAAGAATCAAGACCGGCGAATACATAATCTGGCTTGCTCATATCGACGAACACTGCAGAAGCGTCATCGCAAAAACCATCAATGCAACGAGGGGTGCCCGGCTGTGCGAAGGAGGGTCGACACTGCACGTCAGTTGTACAAGGGAACTTCGCGTACGTCGTCGCATCGCCAATCCCGTTGACAAATGATTGCGCATCGATGGCGGCTTGATAAAACTCGAGCGGCGTGTCAAGCGCGCCACCCGGTGCCCAACCAGAAAGACGCATCTCAAACGTTACCCGCTGATCGCCCTGCGTTAGGTAGATTCGATCGCCCTCTATCGTATGTGGACCGGACGAATCAACGGGAACAATCGCGAAACCAAGCTTGCAAACGTCAGCAATCCCGTCGCCATCCGTATCCGCAAGAAAGCCATCCGCAATGTCGCAACTGTCTGCCCGCCCGTTCGCGTTGCAGTCGTACTCACACTCGTCGGGCACGCCGTTGGATGTACAGTCGGCACTTCCTCCGGCGGCGATGTCGCAATCGTCCGGCACGCCGTTTTCGTTGCAGTCGATGCTCGTTCCGTCGTCAAGATCGCAAGTATCCGCGCGGCCGTTGCCGTTGCAGTCAGCCTCACACTCGTCGGGAATCCCGTTTGTTGTGCAATCGACACTGGTCCCCGTCCTGATGTCGCACGTGTCGTTGACGCCGTTGCCGTTGCAATCCAGCTCGCACCCGTCAGGGACACCGTCAAGGTCGCAGTCGCTATCCAGTCCGAAAAACAGATCGCAACTGTCCGCCTGCCCGTTTGCGTTGCAGTCAGCCTCGCACTCGTCGGGGATTCCGTTGGAAGTACAATCTTCGCTCGATGCGTTCAAAATGTCGCAACTGTCAGCCAAGCCGTTGCCGTTGCAATCTGCCTCGCACTCGTCGGGTGTTCCGTTCCCGCTGCAGTCGATACTCGTCCCGTTGGTAATATCAACGTCATCCGCGACGCCGTTCCTGTTGCAGTCACCAACGGCCACCTGGGCGTCAACCATTCCGCCCGTCGCCACGCGCACCGAAAACCCCGGAAGCGGTGCGGTCGTTCCAAGAATCTGATCGCGAACCTGTCGCCAGTCCCAACCCGGCACGCGACTCATGAGCAATGCAGCCACACCCGCGACATGCGGGGAGGCCATCGAAGTGCCGTTCAAATATGCGTAGTCGGGTCCAGGAACCGAGCTGTAGACCCTCACACCAGGGGCCGCAAGATCAACCGACACAACCCCATAGTTTGAAAACCCGGCTAGCGCTCCATCATTATCGATAGCCGCGACGGAGATGATGTTTTCCAGATCATACGAAGCGGGGTAATGCGGAAAAATGTCGTTATTGGCAGAGCTATTCCCCGCCGCAGCCACGAAGAGATGACCAGTATCCCGGGCAGCCTGAATCACATCCCGAAGCCCCGACGAGAAAGCCGATGATCCCCAACTGTTGTTCGACAGACGAATACCGTTATCAATGGCGTACTGAATCGCCTCGGCCGCGGCCGAAGTCGGACCAGACCCACCTGCGCTGAGAAATTTGAGAGCGACAATCTTGCACCGCCAGTTCACACCGACAATACCCACACCGTCGTTGCCGACCGCCCCAATCGTGCCCGCCACGTGCGTACCGTGCCTGTTGTCGTCCATCGGATCGCCATCGCGGTTAAGAAAATCGTAACCGTGAATGTCGTCGATATACCCGTTGCCGTCGTCGTCAATCCCGTTGCCCGCGATCTCCCCCGGATTGGTCCAGATGTTGGCCGCGAGATCGGGATGCGTGTAGTCAACACCTGAGTCGATCACCGCAATGCGAAACGAAGCATCGCCCGTCCAGACCTGCCACGCCTCCGGCGCGCGAATGTCGATCCCAGCCGTGCCAGGATCCCCGTCCACTGTCTGCCCAGTATTACGCAACCCCCACAACTCTGGCAGAAGCGGATCATTCGGAATCTGGGAAAGAGGGATCAGATAATCCGGCTCGGCGTAACGAACGTTAGGATTCTTGCGAAGCGTCTTAAGCGCTTCCTCCAGACGCCCCTTCGGAACGTCGATCAACTGCAAGCCGTCTACGCAATGATAAGAACGAACCGTTTTCGCTTGAGGGACCGCCGCAATCGCGGCGCTCTTCACCGACAAAGCTGCACCTGGTTTGAACCGAACAATGAGCTGCGTCGGATGTCGCGACGGAGCCTGCGCCGCACGACCCGCGCCCCCAACAACTCCGGCGACGTTCTGCGGCTGCGACCCGGCGAACGAGAAGCTGCTGCAAATCGAAGACAAGGAAACAGCACCGACAACGACGATACTTATCGATCGTGACATCATGGCTCAGCTCCGCTCTTGCGTTCCCTCGGTGAGAAGAGGCAGCTACGAACGAACTTAGAAAGAAATGCGCCCGCCGCTCGCCGTCGTTAGCACGGCCGGCCCAACACCAGCCCTGTTGCAGGACAATCATCGCCCGCCCTAGACACCGCCTCGGCTACAGAGACCAGTATAACCCTGCGTCCTTCCTGGGTCAACGTTTTTTTAGGAAGATCAGCGCGTCGCTCCACACAACTTAACACGATCGCGTTAGATTACCCGGTAGAGCACGTCGCGACGCTTCGAATGCGAGATGCGCGACGGCAAGTAATCGCTGTCAACCGTCAAACCGATAGCCCACCCCATGCACCGTACGAATGATCGTTGGAGTCTTCGGTGATAGCTCGATGCGTTTGCGAAGCTGCGAGATGTGCTGATCCAGCGTGCGACTGTTTGGCAAATACATCTCCCCCCAGCACTGGTTGAAGATGGTGTGCCGGTCGATAGCCTGGCCACGACGCTCGTTAAGTAGCTGTAGAATCTTTATATCGCGCAGGCTTAATTCGATCGTTGAATCGCCTCGGCGCGCCCGGAGTTCACGCGGAAACACTTCAAGATCGCCCATACGAAAGATGCGACTGGTGGAGGACTCTTCACGAACCGCGTAACACCGACGAGTCACCGCGCGGATCCGAGCGATCACTTCCTTAACTCCGAACGGTTTGACAATGTAATCATCCGCCCCCATTTCCAAGCCAACGACTTTGTCAATCTCCTCCGATTTGGCGCTGATAAAAATGATCGGAACGCGCGGTCGTGCGGCGCGAATCTTCTTACACGCGTCGTAGCCGCTGCTCTTGGGCATCATAATGTCGAGGCAAACGAAATCCGGAGCCTCCGAGTGAAAAAGCTGCACCGCCATATCGCCGTCGCCTGCTTCAACGACGCTGTACCCCTCGCGATTGAGAATCTCCGCCAAACCGCCACGGATCAACGGATCGTCCTCTGCCAGCAGCACTTTCAACTCAACGCCTCGCTTTCTGCAACCGGTGTGTGAAGCCGAATCTCGAAACATGCCCCACTCGCCGACGGTATCAGTCGAAGATCGCCGCCGTGAAGTTGCGCGAGTTGTCGCGCGATCGTTAGCCCGATCCCAGTGCCAGGACTGTCAGCGATATGGTTCGACAAGCGTTGAAACGGTTTGAAAACCCGATCGCGGTGGCGCGCGGGAATGCCAGGACCGTCGTCGGTAACGATGATCGACGTGAAGTCGTCTGGCTGACTCGTCAAAATCTCTAAGCGGCCCCCGGCGGAAGCGTATTTCTCAACATTGCTCAAGAGGTTCCCCAGAATCTGCTCCAACGCATCCACGTCCATCTCAACCTGCGCTCCCGCCGACGGTTGGAAAACCACTTCCAACCCGCGCCGTTGAAACGTCGGATCAAAACGCTGTAAGATCCGAGCCACGACCTCATCGACAATCGCTGGCCTTAGGCGTAGCGCTACCTGATCGCCCCGTTTCTGTGCGAAGGTCAGCACGTTGGCGATAAGGCGACTGAGTCGCTGACTCTCCTCGACGATGACCTTCAGGTGGGCGCGCTGGGACTGAGAGTGATCGTCTTCGACCTCGTCCAGGTCGTTCTCGAGCAACTCAGCGTACATTCGGATGTTGGTCAGCGGGGTCTTAAGTTCGTGCGACACCTGGTTCACAAAACTCACGCGATCCGTCGCCTCACGGACGTGCCGACCGTATTCTCGATAAAACCACCCGCCAGCCATGACAAGAACAAGTCCCGTTGCTCCCAGAATTGATAGCAAATTAAAATACGCCCCGCGTCCGAGAGTGGCGAATGCTTCGTCATCCACGAAGTGCTGTAGCCGCCACGAAGACAGCGGATAAGAAGGGGCAAGCTCCTGAAGCGGCGACGCGTCTTCGTTAGGCTCGAGTGATCCCCAATCATAGACCGCGTGACCATTTGAATTCACCAGACGGATACGCGCCCGCTCCGCCTCAGAATTCATTGCGGCGGTCGTATCGGGAAGGGCTGCGATCAGGTCGGCGATCCAGCGCGAGCGCTCGAGGAGTACACCGACAAGCCGTCCGGATGGCAGGCGTCCACAATAAAGCAAGTTCAACCCCGGCCCACGAAAGCGCACGGCCCACCCGCTCGTCGGAGACGCGGCCCCATCGTCACCGGTCGCACCCAATGGCAGGAGATCATTGTGCAAGAACAACTCCCCGAAGTCGCCTAGAAACCTACGCTCCGCCTTGTTGAGCGCGCCCGCCGGATTGGGGTGTAACAACGCGCCACTGACATCGACGACGAACAACTGACCGACGTGCGGATCGCGGCGAACAAGCTCGCGAATACGATTGGGATCATCGCCGACAGACTCAATGAGCACTTGAAGTCGCCGCTCATGTTGGTGAAAGTACTCATCGATGGTCCGCGCACTGTCTTGAAGTCTGACCAGAAGAAGCGCCTGCACGCGCTGCCGTGCCATGTCGTGTTCATGATGAGCAAGCCGCCAACCGAGACCTGCGATCACGACCAGCGGCAAGCACACCATGCCCCAGAAAAAGATAAGCTGTTTTCGACTCAGGACAACGATCTCCTGCCTAGTTCCGCCGTTGAGGCAGTTGCGTCTTCTGCTGACGAGCATCTTCGTGCTGCTGCGAACGCATTCCCTTGCGGGTACGCTTCCAGTCCTTCTTATTCAGGTTCTCGGACTGCATCGTATTGTCAAGCGCCCGCTGCTCAAGCTTCTTCGAGTCGAACCTCTGAGCGTTGTCGTTCAAAAAATCGGCGTTCGATTTCAACAACGCCTGCGCTTTCATGGTCTCACCTTGGTCTCGCAGCACTACCGCCTCCGCGTTCCGTTCGTTAGCAATCTGCAAAACGCACTCAGCCATCACCTTCGCATCGGTTCGTTCTTCAACGACTTGCGGGGATGCGTCGAAGTGTACGCTAATGGCACTCCCCAACCGATCGGTCGTCTTGGTTTCCATGTTGGCATACGTTACCAGTATGTTCGCGACCGACTGGGTCTGCATGGCGGTTGATCCCGGGACCTCGATCTCAAGAAGCACATACTTCTCCTGCTCGCTGTAGAGCTGGTTTAGAAGAACGACCACGTCTTGACCATTGATCTCACCATCTATGCCCAACAGACGCACCGGGCGAATCCCCGGAGCGCAACGTATCTTGATCGTGATTTCCTGAGCAACAACAGAGAGCACATCATTGAACTCATGGTCGAAGACCGTCGCCAGTTTGGTCGCTTCTTCTACAAAAACGTGATTCCCGTCACTTCGCCGGGAAAGCTCAACCATCAGATCCTCATTGTAGTCCAGCCCCAAACCCAGCGTCGTCACGGCGATTCCTTCCTTCATTAGCGACGCGCCGAGCGATCCCAAGTCGCTCGGCGTCGATGGGCCAACGTTCGCCAAACCGTCAGACAGCAGAATCACTCTGTTCACATACTTGCGATCCCGGAATTTACGAACCTCAGCCGCCCCCTTGCTGACACCAGCGAAAAGGGCTGTGCTGCTCCCCGCCTCGATACTTTCGATCGCTCGACGTACCGCGTCCTTATCCGTCAGCTTCGTCGCCGGGCCAACCACCTGAACTGTCGTGTCGTACACGACCACCGAGACGATGTCGTTACTGCCAAGTCGTTCCAACGCGTGAATCGCCGCCGCCTTCGCCTGGGCAAGCTTGGTCCCGCTCATCGACCCGGATCGATCGAGAACAAAAGCGACGTTGACCGGCGAACGCGTTTCAGACGGCAGAATCTTAAACCCCGTCAAACCAACCTTGAGGTAGGTCGTCTGTTTCGCGCCGGCCAACAGTGTCGGGTGGGCCAGCGAAACATCGAGCGACGCCTGTCGCCCATAGGCGCTATGCTGCACCCCTATCAAAGCCAAGAACGGAACAACCGCCAGCGTTTTCCAAGATTTGAACATGGCCAGATCTCCTTTTGTATTACTCGTTCTTCGAAGCACATACGCTGCACACTTAAATGATACGAACGAGTACAACGAAGGTGGTCAGATCGCTGTAAGAGTGTTGTAAAACATTTGTCAGGCGCGAACGGATCGCGACATCGGAAAGGTGATCAAGACCGCCCATGCCAACGGCGATTCCACGGGGCGATCAGAAACAGGAATCCCGTGGCCAAAAGTCCAGTCGTCTGGTCCTCATGTCGAAGAAAAAACGCTCCGTTCCGTCTCCCGGAAACGGCGCGTTACGGCGATGAGTGTGCAAGAGAACATCGCCGTCCCTGCGGATCGGAGGTCCGAATTGAAATCACACGTCGACATCTTCGAGGGTAGATCACAGAGTCTGAAACCGGGCCGGTATCTCATCTTGATCGACCGGGGCGCACGAAAAAACCGCGACATTCGTCGCGGTCATCTCGCAAAATCAATAGCGGGGACATCATATGGGCACCTGGAGACGTTAGTTGTGTCTAATGTGTCATGGGTTTGCGAAACCAGCACGCCGTAACTCTTTTACACGAAAAGACTTAAATGATGTCAGTGGTCGTACGACTGACATCCGGGAATTCCGACCGCGGTCGCGCTCAGTAGCCGTGTAACGGGTCGCTCTTACGGTTCCGACTTCAGTTTCCGAGCCCCCCCCTAGCTGTGCGAAACCGCCGAACAGATCCCGCTATGTCAGACTAAGAACCGAGATCAGCAACAGGTCCGGACGATCCACGAGCGTGGCGACGATTATCCAAATCACAAGCATCAAGTCATCGGCACGGCCCAGTTAGAATTCCCGCTATGGATGGCTCCTGAATGCGACCCTCTGAATAATCCAGAGACAGGGAACGTCGATTGGCCTGCGGAAATCGTCCTACATAACCAGAAACCCGTTGATGTCGTCGATATTCCCGCGCTCGATGTAAGTCCGCAGGGCGAAGGCGATAGTATCTGTCGTACGTTCCTGCATGGCGTATCCTCCTTGCAAAAGGGCTCAGGTGTCCTTGTGAAACACCCAGGGTACGCCGCCTTTTTCATCCCGTCATCCACAGCTTTCCATCATATCTCATAGCCAACGTACCAAGCCACTGTCAGTTCGCACGCCGTATCGACCGGCGGCCCAGTCGTACATGCGCGGACCTTTCGCCCCATCGGCAACGCTCAATCTCAGCCACGCATCGGACGGAATCTCGTCGGCGATCTTATCGACACGTTTCTGCACCAGATCTCTCCACAACCGTTGCTGACAGCTCACGGCCAGCACATACGGCTGGTCGTTGGACTCCAGAAAACGCCGACCTGGCTGTTCTTGATGCGACCGGCCGTGCCGCTATACTGACGCTGAGTACCGGCTGACTTGTCGCCTTTCTTGAGAAACCCCGTCTCATCCACGATGAGCACACCATGGTCGCCCTTGGTCAGCAGGTGCTTACGCGCGTATCCCCACAGTCTGCAGGATACAAGGGGGAACGCACGTTGTTGCCCCGATTATCGGGCGGGTTTTCCTGCCTCAACACTCCGAACCCGGTCATATCTCCGGTGTAAATAATCAATCCCGATCCGCCGGACGATACTCCATTTGCGTCACAAGTTTCTGTCGGTCGTCGAGTGGACGGCGACCCCCGGTGGGCTGGCTCTTCGCACCGGGAAAAGAGCACGGGCAGAAACGCTACGCGAGCGTTGAAGCTCATTCGAATGGCTGCGACACATTCAGTGGTTATGAAGCGAGACCCGTATTCAATGTCTGCGTTGTACGGCATCACTGTGATCCCATGGAGCCGCCGGCGCATTTTGTTCACAATCCTGGCTACCATTTTTGCCGTCGAGATCGGCGCGATGCTGTTGTTGCCCATCTTGCTGCCGTCCGACGTCCCTCCGTGGGCCAAGGCGTTGGCGGACGCGATCCTGTTGAGCCTGGGAATCCTTCCCGCGCTCTGGCTTCCGCTCATTCGATCCATGCGCGCGGACTTACTAGAATCGTCTCATCAAACTCGCCTGCTCATAGCAGCGTTGGACGAACATGCACTCGTGAC